>JASJDX010000409.1 GCA_030064975.1 Pleurocapsa sp. MO_192.B19 | reverse complement strand
CAGAATCTGGTTTGCGTAGCTGCACTCCTGCGGGGGTTATGAGGCTTTTGGCGGAATATGATATTTCTCTCTCTGGCAAGAAAGCTGTAGTAGTCGGCAGAAGTATTTTAGTTGGTAAACCCATAGCTTTAATGCTATTAGAAAAGAACGCCACAGTGACAATTGCTCATTCTCGTACTCAAAACTTGGCTACAGTGTGTGGTGAGGCGGATATTTTGGTGGCTGCGGTAGGTAAACCAGAAATGATTACCCGCGAGATGGTAAAACCTGGTGCAGTAGTGATTGATGTGGGGATTAATCGTGTAGAAAATAGTCAAGGAAAATCTAAACTAGTGGGTGATATTGCTTTTGATGAGGTAGCAACCATAGCCAGCTACATTACTCCTGTACCTGGAGGCATTGGTCCAATGACAGTAGCAATGTTACTCAGTAATACAGTACAGAGTTATAGTCAGAAAGTTAATTGTTAATTGTTAATTTTTACTAGATTACCTTTTCGTTTTGGTTATTATTTGTTTGTCTGCTTAAGTGTCTTGGCTACAGTTAATGGCTAATGGCTAATGGCTAATTGTGCTATTGCCGATTTATTGATTCCCTCAAAATCATCAAACCATTTAGATGAAAATAAAAACTTAATTAAAATCAAGAGAATTTAATGATTAACTAAGACTAAAGTAGTATTCCGCATATTAAGAGGAATTAAAGGGGAATTAAAACTGCTATGGGTACAAGTTCACGATCACTTGTGCTAAACAATACAATATACTCTTTTTTTATTCCTTGATAATTAATAAGTTGAGTTGAAAAGCTAAATTTATGCTGTTGTTTATTATCTGCTTAGTACTAGGGTTTATTTTTGCCAGTTTTGTTGAATATTGGCTACATCGTTTAATGCATATATTTCCCCGCTTTGGTCGAGATATTATTTCCCACTATAGACACCATAAAGAAAACTCTGCTCAAGGGGTGTTGCCAGAATTTAAAGATTATTCCATGGCAGCCTTAATAGGATTACCTGCCTTTTTGATCTCTGTTCCTGTGGGGATTAGTTTCATGGCAGGTAGTTTAGTTTACGGTATAATAGCTGCTTATGCCCATCAATTACAGCACGAAAATCCGACTAAATGTGTGTGGTTAGAGATGCCAGTCCACTATGTACATCATAAATATAATCAGTGGGATCATAACTTTGGTTTGGCAGTAGATTGGTGGGATAAGCTATTTGGCACTTATAAAGCAGTAGATTGGTTAACTGAAGACGAGTTGAAACAACCAGAACAAGGCTATTTACAAGTGAAGTGGTGGTAAATTGTGTAAATTGTTTGGTGTTACCAATTTGGGTAATGTTTTGAATCAATGCAATTTAACGTCCCACGTATTAAAAACATACTTCGCGGCAAGATATCTTTAATGGATATTTATATAGTCAATCAACTAAGTATATTTTTTTTATTTAGTGTTGGCTTATTATCTTCTCTGGGAGTAGCAATTGGGACAGTTTCAGATTTAGCAGATAAAATTACTGAATACCAACTACCTGTTTCTATTGCTATTTTAATTTTTGGCTACAAACTACCAGAATATATTGCCTATGCCCTACCTATTTCTGTCTTATTAACTAGCTTAATCATTTATGGTCGTTTGAGTAGCGATCGCGAATTAGTTGCTTTAGTTAGTTTTGGCATTAGTTTTTATCGCATCATTACCCCAGCTTTGGTGTTTAGCTTAATAGTCACGGGACTAACTTTTTTGTTTAATGAATTAATTGTTCCTACGGCAAATTATCAAGCAAATTTAATTCAAACTCCTTTTATCGAGCAAACAGAATTAAACTTACAAAAGAAAGATATTTTTTATCCAGAGTATGAGTTAAAAGCGGTTGATTCTTTTTCTTCACCACGAAAGCTAAAAAAAATCTATTTTGCCGAGCAATATTATGACCAAACTTTACAGGGAATAACAGTTATTTATTTAGTTGAGGATCAGATTACTCAGATCGTTACAGCTAAATCTGCCAGATGGGATCGAAAACAAGAAGTATGGGATTTGTCTGAAGGTAAAATAAGCCAAATAAACCACAGTATTGAAGATATTATTACCAAAAACTTTATTAATTTACAATTACCTTTATCAGCAACTATTTTTGAGATTGCGAGAAAGAAACGTAATCCCGAAGACATGAATATTCGGCAAGCAAAAGAATATCTAAATATTATTAAAGATAGTGGTAAAAAAATAGATATTGTTAAATTTGCCCTGCGGATTCAACAAAAATATGCCTTTCCTTTTATCTGTCTCATTTTTGCTTTAATTGGTTCAACTTTAGGTGCTAAATATTCTTATATAAATCGCTCTAAAGGATTTGGTTTTTGTGTGGCAATTGTGTTTGTTTATTATGTATTAGGCTTTACCAGCGATTCGTTAGGAATCACAGGAGTTTTATCACCTTTTTTGGCAGCTTGGCTTCCCAATATTTTATGTTTAATTATAGGAATATGGTTACTAGTAACTGTTAATAATTAATAATTAAACTGTGCCACAAGTCTATTCTTTAACCAAACGAAAGCCAAACAAAATATGACGCGATTTAATGGGGCGAGTATGCTGATAAGCAGCGCGACAAAATCCAGGCAAATCATCCCAGGAACATCCTTTCATTACGGCACGAGTACCTTGCCATTTAAGGGTTGAAGTATATTCAAAGACATTACCTGCCATATCTTCGACACCATAAACACTTTTACTAAGAGGAAAATTGGCGATCGCACTAGTATAGTTTAAACCGCTAACTGCGGCATTTGTTCCCTCATTCAGCCAATTATTACCCCAGGGAAAATATCTTCCCTCTTCTCCTCTAGCGGCTTTTTCCCATTCTTCAGCAGTAGGTAAACGATAATTCTCTCCTGTTTGTTCTCCATACCAACTAGCATAAGCCAGGGCATCTTCATAAGATACTAGTACCACGGGATTTTGTGCCTTCCCTGTAGGATATTTACCATCTATCCATAAAAATTCCTCAACTTTAGAGTAAGGATGAACTAAAAACCCCTGTTCTTGATATTCAGCTTCGGTAATACCAGGAGGTTGATGATTAGTTGCTTGGATAAACTTTTGATATTCCTGATTAGTAACTAAATTACGACTGATACAAACAGTGGGGAGAGAGGAAGTTTGTCGTGAAGTTTCTCGATCAAACCAACCCGATTTACGTAACTTTTGTTCAGCCTGAGCAATTTCTGCCTCCGTATTGGCAATTGCCTGCGCCGAAATACTATAAGCAAAATCTTGTTCCTGGCGATCGCTACCTAGAATAAATTCACCAGGAGGAATAAACACAAAAGATTGATCCCCCTCGCAGTCTTGACGAGTAATTGACTCTGATGAATTAACCGACTGAGACATTTCACAACCTAAAAAGGCGATCGCCGTGGCGATTAAAATGGGAATTTGTCTAGTTAGTTTATTTAAACTTCCAGTTGTTGTCATGTTCCAATAACAATAAGGCAAATATCAAAAACTGTTTCTTGGAAGTTTACAATACTTGCGCTCTTAACCAAGCAATTGGCAGATATAGAGTTTTCTTGCGTTTGGCTACAAAAGCTCTTTTATTAAAAACATCATAATTATTAGCTTCTATTTCATTTAAAATCCCTTGATAGAGCATTAATGAAGCCCAGACAGGTAAACGAGAGTCGCGAATTAAATAGCGGATACCAGATTCCGCTTGTTTGTAATATTCCCTAGCTCTTTTTATTTGAAATTTCATAATTGCTTTCCAGCGATCGTCAATTACTCTTGCCAATAAGTCTGCTTCTGTGTAATTGAAGGCATGTAAATCATCAAGGGGTAAATAAATGCGATCGCGCCGCATATCCTCTCCTACATCCCGCAAAATATTGGTTAGTTGCATGGCTATGCCTAAAGCGATCGCTTCTTCTGTTGGCACATAAATTGGCTTATCTTTTTGCCAGGGTACACCATTAGAATCGGTGCCAATCCCCAATACAGCGTTAGACATTAAGCCCACTGTACCTGCAACTCGGTAACAATAAAGCTTGAGATCTTCAAAGGTTTGATAGCGATTACTTACCAAATCCATCCTTTGTCCAGCAATCATATCCCGAAAAGGTTGAATGCCCATAGGGTAGCGTTGGATAGTATCAACGAGGGCAACATCTGTATTGTCTATCGGATACCCCGCAAAAATAGATTCCAGCTGTTGTTCCCATTCTGCCAAAGTTTCTTTGGTGGTGTATTTGGCTTTATCACCGTCTACTAGTTCGTCTGTAAGACGACACCAAGCATAGATAGCCCAGATCGCTTTACTTTTCTCTTTCGGCATCAACAAAGTGCCGAGATAAAAAGTTTTGGCGTATTCTGCCGTAATTTGACGACAGAGTTCGTATGCCTCGTCTACCGAGACTAGGTTTTTTTTCGTTTTTGATTTTGGTAATTGCAACATTCAGAAGCAAACAGAGATACTGTCTTTTTGGTGGCAGGAGATAGGGTAGTGTCTTTAGTTGCCCTAGCCATTTAGCATTGTCTCATCCTATTAGCTACTAGAGGCAAATAACAGATAACAAATGTTAAATACCGACGGCGGCTATTTCTTTGTCAAGCTGTTTGGTGGCTGGATAATCTTGCGCGATCGCTTTGGCTGCTAGTTTACCAGAAAGTACCGCACCTTCCATACTCCCCAAATATTCTTGCTTAGTATAGCTGCCCGCCAGATAAAAGTTATCAATCGGAGTTTTTTGAGTTGGTTTATAAGACTGTGTTCCCGCTACAGCCCGATAAACGGATCTAGGAGTTTTAACCACCTTGAATTTGAGTAATTTTGCCTGATTATCACTATCAAAGTGATTTGGGAACAGTTTTTTCAGTTCTGCCATCGTTGCGGCAATAATCTCCTCATCGGACTTATCGATCCAATCTTTAGCAGGAGCTAGAACTAGTTCTAACATTGACTTATTAGGATCGGCATATTCCTTGCAGGTGTTACTCATATCCGCGTAAACGCTAAGTAAAGGCGATCGCGAAAAAAGTAGATGATCGATTTCGGTAATTTTGCGATCGAACCATAGGTGTAGATTTATTACTTCTACTCCTTCTAACTTAGACATCTGTTTAAAGAAAGTTTGTTCTCTCCAAGGTGCGGGCAACATTAATTTTAAGGCATCAACAGACATTGCTGAGACGTAAGCATCAGCGGTTAATACTTCATCTGCTGCACCGTTTAACCCTCTAAGTAAGAAGCCTTTTACTGTGCCATCTTCTTCTGTCATAATTTTTTTGAGGGGCGCATTGAGACGTACTTGTCCACCTTTTTCAGTGATGTACTCCACCATTGGCTGACACAATCTTTCAGTGGGAGAGCCATCGAGAAATGCCACCTTTGAACCATAACGCTCTTTCAGGAAGCGATTAATTGCAGTTAGAGGAATAGTTGCTGAAACATCTTCAGGATTAATAAAAGTTAAAGCTTTGGAAGCAGCAATAAAAATATCACTATTAACTCGCTCGTCAATTCCCTGCTGTTCTAACCAAGCAAGTAAATCATATTGATCCATATTCTCAACATACTGTTGTCCCCGAATAATGGCGGGCAACAAACCAATCGCAAACTTGAACTTTTGCGTCCAAGTCAACATATCATTGTTACGAAGAATAGAAATAATGACGTTAAAGGGCGCAGGAATATCAGGAACATTGAAACGAGAGTATGTCCCTGGTTTCTCTGGCTGATTGAAGATCAGAGCGTGCTGTTTCCACTGAAGTCTATCTTCAATCCCTAATTCTTTAAATAGCTGAATCATATTGGGATATGCGCCAAAAAAGACGTGTAGTCCTGTTTCATACCAGTCTCCGTCTTCATCTTTCCAAGCAGCTACCAAGCCACCTAATACATCTCTACGCTCTAAAACGATGGGCTGATGTCCCGCATCTACCAAATACTTGGCACAAGCTAACCCTGCTAAACCTGCTCCGGCGATCGCAACTCGCATTTAAAAATACTAATCTCAAATAATGGTTTGTACTTTAAGTCGTTATATTTTGCGACTCAATTTGATTATTATACTTTGCAATTCGTTACATTTGCTCAAATCATTAAACATTGATCATTAAACATTGATCACTGGTACCAAATTGATTCAATTTCGGTGATGATTGATTTAGCCTGGGTTAATTGTGTTGTTTCGAGTATCACTGTAACGTGACCTAATTTTCTACCAGGGCG
>JASJDX010000408.1 GCA_030064975.1 Pleurocapsa sp. MO_192.B19 | reverse complement strand
AATTATATTCTAACAGAACTTAGCTACTTGTTAGAATATTTATCTAATTGCCAATTTTCACCCCATCGAGGGGTTCAATTGGCTTGGGGTGTCCATGTATTCCAACGCCAAATCGAAGATTGAGCAGCGACCCCGCGTCTTTTCAAGACACTAGGGAACGCGCTGCGATATGGCGTGGGACTTATAGCCCCCCAAACCCCCCAAAAGTTAAAATTATGTTGGTAAATAAATATTCAAGTTAGGGAATAATTTCGACTATAGTTCCTACTTCGAGCACACTATAAAGCTCGTTGATATCCTGATTTTTTAAGGAGATAGATCCCCAAGTCCAGTTGGATTGTTGCTCAATTAGGTAGTCGCTATTTTGGGGAACTCCATGAATACCAATTTCGCCGCCTATTGGGCTGAAAAAATCTATTTTTCCCGTCTTTTTTGCCTGTAAATGTTTGCGCCAAGATGATTGATTGGGATAGTCTAGCCAAATAAATTTAAACCAACTGGGATGGGGATATAAATCTTTGATTTTAAAAACACCTTCGGGTGTTTTATTGTCTCCTTCACGAAATTTATCCCCTACAGGATTACTTCCTAGCACAATAGGATAAGATTTGACTGCTCTTTTTTGGTAATAAAGAGTGAGTTGATATTGAGATTTTTGGATCAGGATTGCTGTCTGAGATTTATCAACGGGTAGAACAATTATTTCGGCAAGCGATCGCTCATAATTAAGTAATCTAGATTTAGGTGCAGATAAGTGAGTCGAATCGAGATTATTAGCTTGAGAGAAAAAATAACTGATTGGTGGTATGTATCCAGCCCGGTTTAATCGCTTGTATAAGGCTGGAGTCAAAATTAGTAACAAAGTAATTGCTAACAAATTCCGGCGATTGTTGTAGAACGCAATCATGCTCAGACTATGAAATGTTTCATAATACTAACGCCTGCTAAATTCATCTGCACTTTAAATTGCTCTCCCTGCTGAGAGCTAAATTCCAACTGCATCCAATCGTCTATATCTTTGACTTGTGCTGATAAATAAGTCTGGTTGGCTTGGTCAAGAATGTTGATGGCTAAACCTGCGGCTAAATTATTATTTGCTTTCCCTGGATATAGTTGCAAACATAAATCTATTGCTGGGGACGATAAACCTGACGAACAGGGCAATGCACTTTTAAGCTTTACTACTTTTATGACTAAAATTATTTCTTGTTCGAGACTATTTAATTGCCACCCGATTGCTTTTCCTCTAGTAATAGTAGTTGCAGGAGTTTGAGTAGCAAGACTTCTGGTTATTCTTCCCACTAAGATAGTTTCAACTGTTTGCCAATCTGAAGTAAAGATACCAGATAACCATTGACGTAAATTGATTTGAGTTTGTAGTTGTTCAATTGTATCTATTAAAGATTCCAAAGGCTGTAATTGAGTAATATTTAGTAATTTTGTATCAAATTTTACTTTTTTAGCAGAAATAAACCCTAAAGACTTTACTTTATTTAGATTTTCTTTTAATTGTACAATCAGATAACCAATGCGGTCTTCTCTTGCTTCCAGAGGAATATTTACTGCCTCTTCTCCTGGTAATAGCCAGCGACATTCGAGTTTTCCCAGATTGGGTAAGATAACATCGGCAACATCAAACATAGCTTGTAAACCACTCTTCCAACAGTCACTATTAACCAAACTACTATTTATATTTAAACATTTTAAATAGATGTTTACACTGTAGACAGCCAAAGTATTGAGATAAAATCTCTCTAGCCACTTTTGAGAATTGGTATAACTTTATAATTCTCGTGCTATCTCAGAAGCTTTTTGGGGTGATTGCTTGAGCAATAGACGGATGGCTAAACAGTAACAGTTGTATTGGGGATGTTTGGGGGGATGAGTAGTGGTGAGATTTTTGCCTAAGTCTTGTTTAATATAATCGGCGATCGCTTAAATCATTACTTATTCAGCAACGCCAAAATAAGATATTATGATGTCTCCGTGATAGTGCTGACATCAACTTATAGCAACCCAAACCAAGAACAATAAATGCACCTATACCACCAACAATGTATTCTTTGATTTCCGAGTTAAAATATCCTTGCTTAATTAAAGACTGTTGATAAACTTGGCAGTGTTGAGCAATCTCACTTTTTAAACTCCTACTGTTGATTAAAGCGATCGCTTTACTAGCCGAATCAATTGGCAATAACACCAGACAATTATGGAATGAATTAAAAAAATTAAACAAGGAGCTACAGATAGTTTAATATCTGTGTTTATCTGTGAACTTTTTGGCTAATAACTCAAATTCAGTTTAAGAAGCTACTCAAAAGCTTAAAATCAGCAAAGACAAAAAAAGCCTCAAGACTTCAAACTGCTTGCTGCTTCAACAAAATTAAATTATTAGTTACTCAATTATTAATTCAACCATCCTTTTAAACGACGAGCGACTTGGGGGCGACGTAGCTTACGCATAGCTTTGCTTTGAATCTGACGCACTCTTTCGCGAGAAAGACTAAACATTCCCCCCACCTCTTCTAAGGTATAAGGTTGGCTAGTAGATAAACCATAGCGCAGACAAATTACGTCTTTTTCTCGCTGTGTCAGAACATCATCTAAAACTTCAGTGATTTCTTGACGCATCATGGTTTCATTCATGCGGTCTTCAGGAAGTTGCAGATCGCTATCTTCTAGCAAATCAACTAACTCTGTATCCTCGGCTTTCCCTACGCGATGATTAAGAGATAAAGATTGACGACGTAATTCTAACAACTGACGTAACTGAGAAGCTGATATTTTTAGTTCTTTGGCTAATTCTTCTTCGCTAGGGTTACGTTGTAGCTTTTGCTTCAAATTACGCTGAGCTTTTTTAAGTTTATTAAGCTTTTCAACAATGTGAATTGGCAAACGAATGGTACGGGCATCATTAGCAATAGTGCGGGTAATTGCTTGACGAATCCACCAATATGCATAGGTGGAGAATTTATACCCCTTGTTGGGATCGAACTTTTCTGTGGCTCTATTTAAACCGATCGCACCTTCTTGAATCAAGTCTAAAAAAGGAACACCACGATTAAGATATCGTTTAGCAATGGATACTACTAGGCGCAAATTAGAACGAATCATTTTACGCTTGGCTACTTTTCCTCGATATAGTAGCAATTCCAATTGACGCTCTGATTTTAATCCCATTGCTGCTGCTAATTCAGCTTTGCTTGGTGGTTGTTGTTTCTTAGCAGCTAGTTTTTGCCGAGTTTTTTCCACCTGAAGCATTAATTTGACATCGTTGGCTAAAGTTATTTCTTCTTCTGCTGTTAACAAAGGATAACGAGCCATTTCTTTAAAAAAAGCACCAATATTATCTTCTAAAGGAATTTTGCGGCGACTAGAAGTATTAAAATTATCTTGATCTTCTTCAGAGTATTCTGCCTCGACAAGTTTTAAATCTTCATCTATTTTTTCAGAATCCTCAGTTATTGAAAAGTTTATACTGTAACTTTCGTTTTCTGTTAATTTCGCTATGGTCATTGGCTTAGTTCCTTATGTTATTAAAGAGGTATTTTGCTCCTGGCAAAAAACCTAAAAAAGCATTTTGATATTGATATTGAAAAAAGATGATAATTAATGGTGAATAGTTGAAGAAGCTTGTATTAAATCTACTTATGTTAGATGGTTGAGAAAAGTGGACAATTTATTTAAATAAATTATTTAAATAACAGCCAGGGGCGAATTAACGTTATAGTTTTGGTTTAAAGCTTATTCTGGGAATAAAGTCCTACTTATTAAGTCCTACTTATTAAAGTCTCATGTTTCAGAATTATTATTTAAAAAATACAGTATTTCTTAATATTCTTTACTGACTAAATAATGTAAGACAAGTTTTCCAACTCTTGCTAAACCTTCACGGTAATTAGATTAACATGATTACTTGTTACATTTGTTTGCTAGGTTACAAATAGCGAATTTATTGATTTTAAGTTTTAATTAACCTTAATACTTTTTCATAATTTCCCAAGAAAAAATGTAACTATCGTGACCTTAAGTCGCAACTTGTAATGAAATGATTACTTAACATTTGGTAAAATTGCTAACTACCTAAAATATATCTAGACTATAGCCCTTTCTTTAATGTTTTGAATGTTGTTAATTACACAAAGTAAAAATAATATTTGTATATTTGCGGATTGAATATTTAATTCAAATGACTATCTAAGTAGGTGGGTCAAATTAATTAGAAGATAGTTTGCTCAAAAAGTAGCAAGTAGCAAGTAGCAAGTAGCAAGTAGCAAGTAGCAAGTAGCAAGTAGTAAGTGCTTAATCTAGAATTTAGATTATTTCCGTTTTATATTTAATTCCGCCTACCTACTGAAGATAAAAATATTTATTAATCAAATGCTGATTATCTAGCTATTATAAGACTCCAAAAATGTATATAGTATTTTTGTACGAATAGTTAAAAAATTGATGTCAACTGATATTTCTCAGAATTTGTCTCAGCTAAGTTACGACGATTTATCTTTATACGAATCTTTTAGCCAAACAAGCTACTCTGTAGCAGAACCTAAAGGAAGTTATGAGATCTCTTCTGGGCAGTGGGTTGAAGTGTTAGTTGATTGTCCCAAAATACAGGGTTTATATACCTATAGTATGCCATCAGACTTAGTGGTACGCTCTGGGGATATTGTCAGTGTACCTTTTGGAATGCAGGTAACTGGGGGAATTGCAATTCGCTTGTTGACTTCGCCTCCAAAAGATTTAGCTCCCGATCGGATTCGTCCTATTGAAGATATAATTACATCGGGATTTTTTCCTGATACATATTGGCAACTACTGGGTAAAATTGCTGATTATTACTGTGCAGATTTAATGAGTGCTATTCGCGTGGCTCTACCCCCAGGATTATTAGGGCGATCGCAAAGAAGAATTAAATTAAATACTGATGCTATTCCCCCTGGTGCAGAGACTTTTTGTAGTGTTGTTGCAGGACAAATTTTAAAATTGCTGCAAAATCAAAAAGAGGGGAACTATAGTATTAATTATCTCAGAAATCAGGTTAAAGGAGCAAGTAGGGGTATTCGAGAATTAAGTAAACGAGGTTGGATAGAAAGTTATTTAGAACCACCTAAAAGAGCAAAACCTAAATTAAAAACTGCCGTTACCTTAGGAAAAACCAGCTTTTTGGATGATCTGACGGCGAGACAGCAAGAAATATTACAGGTACTTAAGAATAGAGGTGGAGAACTGTGGCTTCAAGAATTAATTCAGTTGTGTGGGACTACTTCGGCTACGGTTAAAAAACTGGAAACTAAAGGCTATGTTGTTCTTTCTGCAAAAGAAATTCTCCGTAAAGAACAGGGTGTCTCCCAAGAAGCAGATCGACCCAAAGAACTAAGTAAAGCTCAAGCAGATGCTCTGGCTGTAATTAATGCCCAAGCAGATTATGCTCAGATACTATTACATGGGGTAACAGGTTCAGGCAAAACTGAGGTATATCTCCAAGCGATCGCGCCAGTCTTAGAACAAGGAAAATCTGCTTTAGTTTTAGTACCCGAAATTGGTTTAACTCCCCAATTAACAGATCGCTTTCGCGCCCGTTTTGGTGAACAAGTATGCGTTTATCATAGTAAACTTTCCGCTGGGGAACGTTATGATACTTGGCGGCAAACCATTCAAGGAGAATCTCAAGTAATTATCGGTACGCGATCGGCTATTTTTGCCCCTTTGCCAAATTTGGGCTTAATTGTCTTGGATGAAGAACACGACTCTAGTTTTAAACAAGATCGTCCTGTACCTACTTATCACGCTAAAAAAGTCGCTCAATGGCGTGCAGAGTTAGAAAATTGTCCTTTGGTTTTGGGTTCGGCTACTCCTTCTTTGGAGAGTTTAGTAGCAGTAAGGGAAGAAGAGAATGTAGAGGAAGAATCAACTCTTCAATCAACCATTAACCATCAACCATCAACAAATACAATAACCAAGACAACATTTTATTTATCCTTACCCGAAAGAATTGCTTCTCGTCCTTTACCCCAAGTAGAAATCGTCGATCTACGTCAGGAGTTGAGTCGAGGTAATCGCTCAATTTTTAGTTTATCTCTGCAAAAAGCGATCGCCCAAATGCAAGAAGAAGGACAACAAGGTATTTTATTTATTCCCCGACGGGGACACAGTACTTTTGTATCTTGTCGCAGTTGTGGTTATGTAATCGAATGTCCAGACTGTGATGTCTCTCTTTCTTATCATTATGCCCATGAGGGGGCGG
>JASJDX010000407.1 GCA_030064975.1 Pleurocapsa sp. MO_192.B19 | reverse complement strand
TAGCCAGAAAACAAGAAAAGATTAGAATTTTGGCGATCTTAGGTAACAGTAAAGGAATTAAGGTGCAAGAAGATGAAAAATTCCTCAAAAAGTTACCCAATGTCGAACTACTGTTGTTAAACCAACCAGAGAGACAAGAACTAAACGACCAATTGTGGGAACAGGGTTGGGATATTCTTTTTTTTGCAGGACACAGCCAGAGCGAAGATGACGGTCAAACAGGAAAAATTTATATCAATCAAAATACCGAACATAATAGTTTGACAATGGGAGAGCTAGAAGAAGCTCTCAAGCGGGCAGTAGCAGGGGGATTGCAATTAGCGATCTTTAATTCTTGTGATGGGTTGGGTTTAGTCAGAGAACTAGCAGCCAAGGCAGTCCCCCTACCAGTAGCCATTGTGATGCGAGAACCAGTAGCCGATCGCGTAGCTCAATGGTTTTTAAAATATTTTTTGCGCGCTTTTGCTTCAGGAGAAGATTTGCAGCTAGCAGTCAGACAGGCGAGGGAACAACTCAGAGGATTGGAAGGAAAATTCCCCGCAGCTAGTTGGTTGCCCGTAATTTGCCAACATCCAGCCGTTGAGCCTCCTAGTTGGAATCAACTCCACAGTATCGAGGAGGCAGTAACTAAAAAAAACCTAACTTCTCCCATAGCTATAAGTTTTTTGACAACCATCTTAATAGTAGGGATGCGGATGCTGGGAGTTTTGCAAGGATGGGAACTAAATGCTTTCGATTTTCTAATGCGAATGCGTCCTAATGAGGTACAAGACTCCAGAATTTTAATGGTAGTGGCGACCCCAGAAGATATTGCCCAACAGCCAGTCAAGCCTTTAGGGAAAGCTTCACTATCGGATAATACTCTGGCTATACTGCTTAAAAAACTCCAACAATACGAACCTACAACTATAGGGTTAGATATTTATCGAGACTTTCCCGTTGCCACAGCTAATTCAAAACTAACAACCTATCTAGAACAAAATAACCTCTTTGGAGTCTGTAAAGTTAGGTCTCCTGATGATGGAGACAATTTAGGTATCGCTCCTCCACCAGAGATTTCCCCCGAACAGATCGGTTTTGCCGATTTTGCGATCGACCCAGATCGAGTAGTTCGCCGTCAGCTTTTAGCGATGAGTCCCTCATCCGATGCGACAGATCCTTGTACGGCAGTAAATAGCTTAAATCTTTTGTTGGCACTGCATTACCTACAGCGAACTGAAGGAATTGAATTTGATTATACTTCCCAAGGAGAATTAAAAATTGGCGGAGTTGTTCTTAGAGAATTAGATACCTACCCCAGTCGCAATCGCAATATTGATACTCGCGGAAGACAAATCCTTTTAAATTACCGTTCTTTGGATTCACCTTTAGAGATTGCCACCACAGTTACGGTAGGAGACATTATTGAAGATAGAATTTCTCCCAGTCTTTTACCGCAACTCAAAGGGCGTATTGTTTTGATTGGGATTGCTGCCCCCTTGACTACTAGTAATGACTACTGGCTTACTCCTGATAGCGCAACTCAGCCAATTGCCAAGAAACAAGTACCAGGAGTGTTTATTCAAGCTCACGCAGTCAGCCAGTTAATAAGTACCGTCTTGGATAAGCGACCTTTGCTGTGGCTCTTACCCTGGTGGGGAGAAGTATTGTGGATTTTTGCCTGGTGTTCGCTTACTGTCGTCATCAATAAATCGGTTCGGACGAGGATCTTAGTTTCTACCCTACTTATATTAAGCTGTAACTTAGGTGCAAGTTATCTTCTACTCCTTAAAGGTGGTTGGATGCCCTTAATTCCCTCAACTATAGCGATCGCCATCGCTGGTTCTGCCGCTAAGATATCTCGCGGAAAGTTAAATGAATAAAAAACTATTTAATCCCCTTTTAATATTTAGTCTAATTAACCTAACAATTTTACCCAGCGGTTTATCAGCACAAACGGCTCAATCCCAGCAGAATACTGGGGAACGCTTACCAATCAAATTTAAACAACCCAAACCCCCGCCAGATGCGCCGAAAGTAGGACGCGGACAGGGAGGAGCTAGTCGGGGAAAATGCTCTTTTGCAGACTCTAGTAGTTCAAAAATAGCTTTAACTCCTTTAATTCCGACTAATGGATGGGGCTCCAATAAAACTAGACAAAACTGGACAGGCTTTCTGCTAGTAAGGGTTGTAACCTACTCGTTGAGGGGGACAAATCGCCCTTTATTAATATTTTTGTACTAAAAAAGAGGCAAAATACTGGGGCGATTTGTCCAAGCCTGTCCAGTTTTGTCACGATTTTTGCTAGGGGTAAGTTTTGTCTAATACCATCTACTGTCTTAGCTTTAACGAGAGTGCCATCAAAATGACCGTGATAAGAACCCGAAAATAGAGCAATTTTGTGGCGATTGGTAGCGGTTCGAGCAAGGCGAATTGCCGTCATTACCGCTTCTGTACCTGTATTACTTAAGGCTACTCGTTCCATATTGGTTAGTTCGCAAATCATCTGGGCCACTTCACAGGCAATTTCCGAACCTAGTCCCAGATGTATGCCCCGATCTAATTGTTCTTCTATAGCTTGTTTAATAAAGGGTGGATTGTGACCAAAAAGATTGACTCCATAGCCCATGCTAAAGTCTAGATATTCATTACCATCAATATCCCATATTTTGCTACCAACAGAGCGATCGCCTGCAATAGGATAGCAGATTTCTTTGAAAGGAACAGTGAAGATAATTGAAGCTTTATGATCCGCAAAAAAAGGACGACTTTGTTGAGTTATTTGTTTGGATTTTTTGGTACGTTGGTTGTAGTTGTGGATAAATTTTTGTAGGTATTGTTGTTGTTTTTGCTGTGTTGTTTGGTTCACGATTTACCTTGTCTTATTTGTATTATAGAGGCGAATTATTGGATATTTGGGTATAGCAATACGCATTTGTATTAGGACACTTATTACTTGTACGGTTCAACGGCCGTTGACCCGTACTTATTACTTATTACTTAACCTGAGTTCGGGTTAAGGAGATTGAGGTAAAAGCCAGTCGAGACGGAGGCTAGGCTTCTTAGGTTGATGACAATATGAATACGAGCAAAACGATCGTATTCTGAGTAACGAGTTGCTGTATAAGAAGACATAAAAATTTTCTCCTAACTTGAAATTATTTAGTTACGGACGATGAATTCAAAAAGCCAGTTTGTCTGAGATATGAGATATATATCCCGAATAATTCTGCATTTATTGGGGGACAGACGATTGGCTCTGCCACCACGCTCCGCGTGATCGCACTTTGATCTAATCCAGTGATTGTGTTGTGGCAGTCATATTTTTGTATTGGTGGAGAAGTTTGTTCGTTGGATTCGGCAAAAGTGGAGATTAAAGGATATAAGGCATTAGCGGAAGAATCAGGATTGTTGACTAATTGCGATCGCCATTTATCGTAATCAACTAACTTGACTGGGTAGCCTAAGGAGCAAAGGTATTTAGCCATTTCTTTTAAACTAAATGGCTGGGGATTGCGGAGGTGAAAGGCTTTACCTAGTGATTTCGATTGTTGAGAGAGATAAACGATCGCTTTACTTACGTAATCACAGGGACTTAAGTTCCATTCAATATCTAAATCGGGGATACTTCCTAATTGAATGCAACCTTTAATAATGCGGTAGGTATGATCGTTACTGTTACAAGCACCTGTCTTACTATGTCCTGAAATCCTTCCAGGGCGGTAAATTGAGATCGGTAAACCGCGATCGCGTGCGATAGTGACTAGCAAATATCTTGTATGCGAACAAGAAGCTGGGTAATTAGTAAGGAATGTCCCCCTAATTCAAAGAAGTTATCTTGAACGCCGACTTTTTCTAGATTTAAGAGTTCTTGCCAAATTTCTACTAATTTTGCTTCTACAGGTGTGCGGGGTGCTACATATACCGCTTCTAGTTTAGGGCGATTTGAGTCTGGTGCTGGTAAAGCTTGGCGATCGATCTTGCCATTGGAGGTTAAGGGTAATGATTTGAGTAAGATGAAAGTTGAAGGGACGGCGTACTCTGGTAGCTTACTGAGAGAGAATTTACGTAAATCGCTAATACTGGGGATTGGCGATCGCTTAGGAACTACATAGCCAATTAATCGGCGATTCCCAGATTCATCTTTAGATACTGTAGCTACTACTTGTTCTACTCCTGGGTGTTGACTCAGTACTGTTTCAATTTCTCCGAGTTCGATGCGAAAGCCTCGGATTTTAACTTGATTATCGATTCTGCCCAGGAATTCGATATTGCCATTATGCGAAGCGGTATCCTTTAGGGCGGGTAAGTAGCGGGCTAAATCCCCTGTTTTGTACAGTAGGGGCGAACGGCTGTTCGTCC
Organism: Pleurocapsa sp. MO_192.B19; assembly: GCA_030064975.1. Taxonomy (GTDB): domain Bacteria; phylum Cyanobacteriota; class Cyanobacteriia; order Cyanobacteriales; family Xenococcaceae; genus Waterburya. The sequence goes on along the minus strand of JASJDX010000407.1, from coordinate 1,836 downwards.
CTACCAATGGGTTATTAATAAACTTCTTAGCCGTTAATTCTGGCTGGTTTAAATAGCCTCGTGCTAACCCTGCACCACCGATGTGTAGTTCTCCTGGGACACCAATGGGGACTGGTTGCTCTTGGGAGTCAAGTATATAGATTTGAGTATTAGCGATCGCTTTGCCTATGGGAACTGTCGCCGATTTATTCCTGTTTACTCCTTTTTTAACTTCAAAAGTAGTTACGCCGATAGTGGCTTCTGTCGGGCCATAATGATTGAGAATCTTACATTCTGGGGCTATTTGTTGTATGCGATCGATTAAATCCCAGCTAGTGGCTTCTCCTCCCAGAATTAGCTGTTGACGAGGTAGGATTTTGCCTGGATGTTGACTTGTCAGCAGGGCTTTTAAGTGAGAAGGAACAATCTTGAGGCAGTCGATGGGATAGCGTTCAAAATAATCTGTTAAGGCTTGAGGATCGGAGGCTGTTTCAGAAGAGATAATATGCAAACAACCACCACTACAGAGGGAAGGAAAAATAACTGTGTTACCCAAGTCTGCTGCCAAGGTGGAAACTAGAGCATAGTTACTACCAGGAAGCAGATTCAGTTTTGTTTTAATAGCATAGAAGTAATTAAGCAGTTGCTGATGTTCGATCGCCACTCCTTTGGGTTTGCCTGTCGAACCAGAAGTATAGATTGTATAGACCAAATTTTCTGGTTTTACCTCGCAATAGAGATTTTCTTTGCTTTCACGGTCAATTATTTCTCGATCGCTATCCAAACAGACTATTTTACTGCTTAGTTCGGGAAGATTTGAAATTAATTGTTGTTGGGTTAATAATACTTTTGCTTTGGCATCTTGTAATCGTAAAGCTAAAGCAGCAGCAGGGAAAGCAGGATCTAAGGGTAAATATGCCCCGCCAGCTTTGAGAATAGCGAGAAGGGTAATAATAATTAATGGCGATCGCTCTAAATAAATTCCTACTAAAACTTCTGGCTTGACACCCAGATTTTTGAGATAGTGCGCCAGTTGATTAGCACGGCAATTTAGTTCAGTATAGGTTAGTTCTTCGTTTTCAAAGACAACTGCAAGATTACTAGGAGTTTTTGCTACCTGTTCGGCAAACAATTCATGAATAAACTTGTCTAGAGGATAATCAGTCTGGGTTTGATTAAATTCAAAGAGTAGTTTTTGGCGATCGCGTTGACTGAGAATTTCTAATTCACTAACTTTAGCTTCTGGATTGGTAACCGCGCTTGCTACCAAAGTTTGCCATAGTTCTGCCCAATAGGGAACACTTTCTGAGTCGATGATTTCAGGATCGTAATAAAACTCTGCGGTTAAGGATTCTGCATGACGGATACAGGTAAGCTTAAGTTTAAATCTTTCAAAACAAACGTACTGGCGAGCGATGGAAAAAGAAACCCCATCTGCATTATATTTATTCGACCAGTCTTCAAACTCGAAAGCAATTTCGTTATTAAAATCTGTATTTTCTTCCCAGAGAAAATATTCCTGCCATTGGTCATGATTTTCTAAAGTGTGACTGATTTTAGCTAGAATTTCACTAAATTTGAAATCACTTCTAATTGAACAGCAGATAGGCAACCATTTTGCTAACAATCCCAGCATTTCGTGCAATTCTTCATAGGTTCTACCATAGAAAACAGTTTCTACTGCAATTTCTGTCTGTCCTGTAATTCGCCAGAGGAATATTTGCCAACAGGTTAATAAGACTGATAATTCTCAATTCTTCCGAATCGGTACTTATGAGCTAAGTTCCGCCAATCAAGGCATGAAAATGCTGATTAATTAGGTCATCTAGGTTGCCCTCCCGTCTGATTTTGCGTAGG
>JASJDX010000027.1 GCA_030064975.1 Pleurocapsa sp. MO_192.B19 | reverse complement strand
CTGAAAAGTAATTTTCGTCTAAATTAAACCGCTTCGCGTTAAGCTCTTAGCTTAATTAAAAGTAAATTTGGACTACTCTTGATGCAATACCGTTCGGTTAAGCCCCCCAGCCCCCAAATTTGGGGGAGCAAGATTTACACAAGTCCCCCAATTTACCCCCAATGTTGGGGGTCACGGGGGCAGGGGATTTAGGGGGCGGACAAAATAATTTGAGTGACTAACCGAACAGTATTGCATGGGACAGGAAAAGAGCATGACTTTCAATTGTTCAAAAGAAGCAAAGTAAAACCATCATTTACAGGTTGAAATCTTAGCAGATAAAGGATACCAAGGAATCAAGAAGAATAAAGTGCTGGCTTTGAGAGAAAAAGAAGACAATCGGGAATTAGCGAAACAGAGAATCTACATTGAACACGTTATTCGTTGTTTGAAGATTTTTCGGATTCTGGCACAGCCTTACCGTAATAGACGACGACGATTTGGGTTGCGCTTTAATCTTATTGCTGGTTTGTATAATCGCGGGCTTGATTTAGCGATTAGCTCTGCTAGTGCGCTCTGCGCAATCGCCTGATTCGTGCAAGAGGTCTAATCAAAGCTCATCGTAGTTCTACAGCAGTTGCTAAAGATAGAAAGAAACGGCTATGCGAAAATTTCCCAGTTCATAGCTTTCGCACATTAATAGAAGATTTAGGGACAATTTGCTTGAATACAGTCGAGTGTAATTTGAAGGATGGAAAATATGTTTTTTCCAAGATAACTCGACCAACTGCACTGCAACAATCATGCTTAGATCTGTTAGACATTTCTCTATTTTGTCCCCAGTAAAAGGTCGGAGTGAATTCCCTTGATCCCTGATACAGCATAAGTTATAGCGTTTTGTCAAAGGGGAAGTTCAGATATATGCTATTTTTATCTAAAAAAAAAAATAGCTCGACTGTGAAGCTATTTTACTTCATCAAAAGAGCTAATTATACTAACTGTTTTAGTCTACTAATTATTGTTGGCAGAAGTAGACTCAGAAGACTTATTATCTTCTGTTGTCTCTTGTTTATTATCGTTGTTATTGTAGTTTCTTCTACCACGATTTCCATAACGACTCGTTTGTTTACGGAACTTGCGAGCATTAATTTTATTTCGAGCTGCTTTTTCTTTTTTCGCGTTACGACGTTTAGCCATCTATATAGGATTCCTCATGACACACTAAAACGCTTCTGGAAGATTCTAGTTGAATAATCTAGTTGCCCTCCAGAAGCGCAATTCTATTTAGCTTTGGAGTTTAAAAGCGATCGTTGCGACGACCACCACCAAAAGAACTTCTGTTTTCGCGGGGTCTTGCTTTGTTAACTTTTAACTCGCGACCCATCCATTCCGCTCCATCAAGAGTTTCAATGGCTTTATCTTCTTCCGCCTCTGTTTCCATTTCAACAAAGCCGAAACCACGTTTACGGCCTGTTTCGCGGTCAGTAGGAAGATGAACTCGCTTTACATTTCCATATTCTGAAAATACTTCGTTTAAATCCTCTTGGCTAACCTCATAGTTAAGGTTACCGACGTAAATTGACATAAATTGAATGTCTCCTCAATGCATTTAGATGTAGAGAGCTAAAATTTCGGAAAAAAGCCAATCAATACTTATGGAAAATCCTATCAATACTGAATACAAACTGGATTGCCGATCTTTATCTCAATATGCATCCTAACACTTTATGCTATGAAAAGAGTATAATAGTCTCTGCAATAAAAATTTACATAGAATTTACCGAGAATTTACATAGTTAAAAGTCATTGAGTTGTACAGTCCAGCACTGTTCCATTGCCAATCTTTCAATCAAAAAATCAATTTTATTTTGGGGCGCAACAGTAGCTACCGTCGCAGGATAAACATTATTACCCCATACTGGATGGGTCAGTAAAGAGCAATTCTTATAACTAGCTAGAGGGTATTTTAAAAGGGCTTTGACCACTTCATTGTCATTAAGTGTTAACTTTCCCTGACGAGAGAATAGAGGGTAGCCAGTGCGAGGATCAAAAAGATCGCTCTTGTATCCTCGATCTTGCAATGCAAAGATTAAATCACAACCAAAACGAATAAAATTGGCCCTCAAGTTATCTTTCTCTTGAACAACCTGAGCATTAAATTCTTTTAGTGAAACTGAAGACTGTTGCAACAGCAAAATAAGATGAGCAATAGGAAGATTCCAGTCTGGTAATAGCTGCTGCTGATGATTCAAGATAAACTGATGGGGAGAAGCTAGACAAACTTGAATTTCTTGTCCTGTTGGAGTTTGAAAAGTCCTCATTATAGATTGAGATCGCATCAATTAAAAGAAGCTCAGGAATAAAGTATGAGAAGTTTAATTTTTAATTTAATTATTTTTTAAACATCTTATGATGGTACAACATCAGTACTAGCAATAGGATTATCAGTGCAGATAGTTTGTAACTGAGAAAGTTTGGCAGCAACTTTGCCTTGGGTTAATATTGCTTCTGCTTTGCTAAAGCCCGCTTCTAGAGTGGATGCGATCCCAAAACGCCAGAGATAAAAACCACCGTTTAAAATGGCAGCAGGAAATAGCTCGCTGTTGTTACCTTGAACAACTTCTTTAATTAAGGCGATCGCCTGAGCTTTGGATTCTAAAGCGATATCAGACCCATTTAAACTATAATCTGAAGGATTAAGTAAAAGACGTTCAAAACAATTCCCAGATTTACTCATAGCAATGATTCCCGTGCGACTGCGGGAGAGATCGCAACTGCCTTCTAAACCTTTAACTAAAGTAAAGTCGGCAGTATCTCGAATCTTGAAAGTTTGCCGAAAACGCTCTTCAGTTGGGGGATGGACAAACCCTGCAACTAAGCTAGCATCTCCCGCTACAGGACACCAGACCAACTCTGCGGTAGCAAAAGGGGGACGTTTACCAATTTGTTCGCGAAAGGGAACAAAATTATAGGCTGAGGGGAAATGCTGAGGAAGATAAATAAAACCGATCTGGCTCTGATTATATACACTCTGGGCTTGAGCTAGATTAAATCTCCTAAAGTCTACTCCTAATTGTTGCCAAATTTCGATTAAGGGAATGCCATATTTAGTCGGCATACAGTCGCCACCATGCATAATCACAGGTATTTTAGCCGCAGCGAGAATCAATGCAGTGATTATGGTTACAGGTACAGTACGCGATCGCCCATCATAGGGATTACCTAAAACTACTGGTTTGTATTCATGATTAGGGTTGATTTCAAGTTTTGATCCCAGTCGATCAAACGCATCAAGCATTCCAGCTAATTCTTCTGGGGTAGGACGTTTTATTCGATGAGCGATCGCAAATGCACCAATTTGAGCAGGAGTTGCTTCTTGCAATAACATCATTCTCGTAGCAGTTGCAGCTTCAGCGCGGGTTAAATTTTTACTAGTATGAGTACCACTACCGACTCTTTTTAATAGTTCTCGAAACTCATTGCTCATAATTTAGGGGGACAGCCAAGATTCAATTTACAGGTAAAGACAAGATATTAGATGTTAGATATTGACTCCTCCGCTATTGGTTAATTAGTTGTGCAGTTGGCAAGTCTCCAGATGTGCCAAAATCTTTGACCAACTGATAAAAATGAGCAATGGGAGGGACCATCAGGCGATCGCTGGTTGTTACCATGACTACTTGGCGGGTTAAAACACTGTCTAATTTTTTCTGTTCCATGATGCCCGTTTCTAAGTCTGATTGAGCAATGGGACGTACTGCTAAAGTGGGATCGTTGTAAGAATCAATTAAGGCTTTGTGGGGTAGAAGAGCAATCATTTCTCCTTGTCGAATAACTCCCCGAAAAGCATCGAGGGTATTTAACTCCATCGCGGTTTTGATTTGAACATTTTGATTTCTAAACCACTCCTGCACTAGTCTTTGCATACCATAGCCATCCTTAAAGACTATCTGGGGATATTTAACCAACTCCAGAGGAGGAATTGTTTTGAGATTACTTAGAGGGTGATTTGCCGCCATTAAAACATCAACTTGTTCTTCATAGAGTACAGTTAACTCTATTTCTGCCGATGCGGTTAAAAAACGATTATTCATCACGATCGCCAAATCAATTAAACCATCTCTTAGGACTTTAAGAGCGCGATCGCTACCTAATGCAGTAACTCTTAATTGAACTTCAGGATAATCTGTACAAAACTTTTGCAGAATTGGCGGTAGATAGTGAGCGCAAACTGAATGAATAGCTGCAATACAAAGTTCAGGTTGCTTTCCCGCAATTAAATCGGCACATTCTTGACTAACTTTATTCCATTCCTGACAAATTTTTTGAGCGCGGGGCAAAAGTTTTTCGCCTCCTAAAGTTAACTTGGCTTGGTTGCTACGATGGAATAGAGGCAAACCCAAGTCTTGCTCTAAAGACTGTATTTGACGACTAATGGTTGACTGTGTCACACCACACTTTTTTGCTGCTTGTCCAAAATTTCCTGTCTCTGTAATGGCTATAAAAGCTTGCAGTTGCTCAATTCGCATACTATCTTTAAACTTAGGCAGCTCCAATTTCTGGTAGCTTGTCTCTTGTTGAAGATAGCTGATTTGTGCGCTAATTTTGGTATAAACCGCGACATTAATTGGTTATATAGGTTACTTTAAATTGAAATTTCTCATAAGCATATTTGCTTAAGGTATCAGCTTCGACGGGGGAATGTAGGCAAATCTATAGCAGCTAGAGACTTTGGTTTATTGCTCTTGGTGGATTTCACTGGCTCAGATGCTTTTCTAGAGGAGACTGAAGATGTAGACCAAGGAGCAATGTCCGCAGTAGTTTTAACAGTTTCTGAGGCTTTGGCTACAATACGATGTATTGGGGTTGATTGAGGCTGAGTTTGAGGTAAAGAAATTTTGGTCTTGGAAGTAGAAGTTGACCAAGGCTTAATTGATCTGCTGCTAGAATTGCGATTACTGCTGGGTACTGTTTCTCTCTTAGATATAGATACTGGGGCTTGGCCTTGATAGCGTTTTAGTTCAGCTTTATATTGCAAAGCATAACGCTGTTGTTGACTCAGTCTAGTTTGTAATTCTTTTACTTGTTTTTCTTTGGTGACTAGCTCGTAGGTTTTTTTGTTATACTCCTCTTGTAATAAAGTACATTCTCTTTCTATTTGAGCAGTTTGATTTTGTGATAGTTCAAGCTGTTGCGATAAATTAGTAATTACTGCTTCTTGAGTTTGTGCTTGTTTTTCAGAGCTAGCTGTTTGTTGAGTTAGTAAGGCTATATTTTCTTGGAACTGTCTGATTTCTTCTGCTTGTTGAGCCACCAAAAGATCGCTATTTTGAGTTTTCTCAACATACTTATTAAATCGATTATCAACTTCTGCAAGCTCTTGTTCTAAACGAAATACTTGTTTAAGTAGTTTACGATTATATTCCCGCAATTTATGAGCTACTTTTTGCCAATCCATGTTCTGAGATGAAGATTCATTGCTCTCCAAATTTTGATGAGTTTCGCTGGATGGTGCTATTGGTTTACTAAGATTATTTGATCCTAAATGAGAATTTTCTTTGATAGGTTGACCAGCTAGATCTTTTACTTCATTCTGATGTTCAACATGATTATTATTCTCTATGGGAGAAGATTCAAAACTAGATTGAAAATCGAAAGAATTAGTATTATTATTAGTTTCACTCATGTTTTTATTTCTGGGATATTCAGAACATTACAGCCATAAAATCGAAAGCTTTTCAGTAATTACTCGTAATAATAAATGTAGTAATTACTGAGGTATGAGCAATGATTTATCGCAAGTGTAAATTCAGTATAAATATAAATCGAGATGGTAATTTTCTTTTTTTACGTTGCTTTATATTTGGCTAAATACAGCTTATACCTAACTTAATAAAATGCCAAGTTTTATTAACTATTAATTATGATATTGCTTAATAGTTGTTGATGAATTAATGCGCGATCAACTAAAGACTGAATTTGAAATTTATTCAAAGCTTTACCATTATAATAATGTTCTAGCCAAGCAGCAGTAATTTTTTGGGGAGCTTGGGGGATATCTGACAACTCATATCCTGGCAAATCAAGCTCAGACATTAGCTGGGTAACTTTGGGATCGTAACTGAGGGCAAAACAGCTACAGTCTTCTGCTGCTGCCATAATTAGACTATGTAAGCGCATTCCGATCGCCATTTGAACTCCTTGAAATAATCCTTTAAGTTTCTTGGGGTCTTGGAGCGACATAATGGTATTATCAGACTGCTTTAACTCGGCAGCAATTTCTTTGGCGATCGCCATATCTTGAGTTGGTTGAAAGGGAATCAATAAAATAAAGCTTTTGGTTTGTGCCTGAAAGTCTTTGATAGCTTGGATGAGAGTTTTTAGACGCTCTTTTGTGAGTAAAGGATGGGAGCGCAAAATCACTGCCACTCTAGGGTCTGGTAAATCTTCCACTTCTGGTACTGGATCACTTTGTAATGCCCATACAGGATCGGGAGCAATCAAAGATTCAATTTGCCAACTATTTAGTAATTTAGCAGAGGCAACATCCCTCACACTAATAGCATCACAACCTAATAATACCTGTTTAGTTAACCAACGAGTAAACGGCTTGTCTAGAGGACCAATACCTTGCCCCCAAGCGATCGTTTTTAAACCCCGTTGTTGAGCTAAAGCCATTAAGCCGGCATAATAAACTGGGCTAGCGATACTAGTAGAGTCTTGCATTAGGCTACCACCACCCCAAATAAATATCTGGGATTGTTTTAAAACTTTAAGAATAGCGAAGGTAGATTTGCGATGAAAACTAGCAACTCCATATTGTTTTTGAGTGGTTTTGGGATCTCCAGATAAGACAATTGGCTCAACTGATTCGGGCAGCATTTGTAGCAAAGACACGAGTAATGCTTCGTCTCCCGCATTACCCATGCCATAATAACCACACAATACTGCTCTGGTATGACTCATTATTTTTGGCTAGTGTTACTGTTTTAGGTATAGCTAATTTTAAAGTGTTGAGTTGAAAATAACACTGTTTTAGCCATAAGCTCTAATCTATTTTTATTAAAACAGGTTCGTATTTTTACTTATTATTTTCGTGCAGTGGTGTAGGAGTTTTTATTATGGATAATCTTATTGTCGATCGCTCATTAGTTGAATATCAGTCAGACTTAGATAATTTATTAAGCCAGTTAGAAAGTTTCGCTACAAACATTAATAATAAGCAACTACAGGTAACTATTCGTAACCTACGAAGCAATATTAACGAGCCATTCTTATTTGTGGTAGTAGGAGAAGTCAAGGCGGGAAAAAGTAGTTTTGTTAATGCTTTGTTACAGGCCGATATCTGTAAAACTGCTGCCGATCCTTGCACTGATGTTATTCAACAGATTGTCTATAGCGAAAAGCAATTTGAACAACCTGTTAATCAATATCTACGTAAAATTGGGTTACCCAACGAAATCTTAAAAACTTTATCCATTGTGGATACTCCTGGGACAAACACGATAGTAGATAACCATCAGGAAATTACCAAAGAATTTATCCCTAATAGTGATTTAATCTTTTTTGTCTTCTTTGCCAAAAATCCCTATACTCGCAGTGCTTGGGAATTATTAGATTATGTTAATACCGAGTGGCGCAAGAAGGTAGTTTTTGTTCTGCAACAGGCAGATCTTACTAAACCCGAAGAATTAGCCAAAAATAAAGAGAAGCTAACAGAATTAGCTCTAGAAAAAGGTATTCAATCCCCGATAGTATTGGCAACTTCTGTAGAGTTAGAAGTAAATGGCGAGCAAGAGCGTAGTGGCTTTAGTGAAGTTAGAAACTATATTAAACAGACTCTTAAGGATGGCAGTACAAAAAAATTAAAACTTCAGGGAATAGCTAAAACTAGCGAACAAATTATCGAGCTACTGCGAAAAGATTTACTTTCTGTTCAGCAACAGTTAACTAAAGACCAAGAAATAGTAAATAAGATTAAAATAAAACTACAACAAAACAAACGACAATCGGGTTTTGAATTAGAATCTTTAATCAATCGGCTACTCAATAAATACGACAAAATCACCGCTAGAGTAAAAGAAGATTTTCGCGAAAAACTATCTCTATTTACCTTAGTCAGGGGATCGTTTGCGGTGTTATTGCGGACTAATAAATCTGTTCCTACCTGGATGGATGAACTAAAACAAAGCTGCGAAAACGAATTAAAAGCTTCTTTAGGAGAAATATCTCAAGATGGCATTAAACATTTTGTTGGTGGAATTAGGGAATTATTACATAACTTGGTAGATGATTTACAGGATATCAAAGTAAATCAAATTACTAATAATAGTATTACCGTTAATACCATTGAAAGCCGTCAAGAAATTGTTGAAGATGTGCAGCAAAAAGTATCTAGTTTATTAGATGACAAAACTTTTTTGGATTCAATTGAATCGGTTAACGCTAGTGTTGCTCCCAGATTTCTTGGTGGCGGTGCAGCTACTGTTGCGGGTACGGCGATCGCTACTTTAACAGAAATTGTCTTATTAGATATTATCGGCACGGCTTTTGCAGGAGTTGGTATCTTATTTGCGGGGGGGACATTAATTCTTAAAAAGCGTAAAATTATTCGTCAGTTTGAAGAGAAACTCGACCAAGAAAAAGTTCGTTTTGAAAGTGAACTATCTAATAAATTGAATTCTAAATTAGATATTATCTACGAAGAAATAGAACGTAATTTTGTGAGTATTTATAATTATGTAGAAAATGAAGAACAAAATATACTACCTTTAGTTGAGCAGTTTAGAAAGATTGAACAACCAAAAAAACAGTTAATGATTGACAATCAAAATTAAACCAACAGAAAATTATAATAAGTTAACTTGCTGAAAAACAAAACAAAATTATTCAAAACAAAAATGGTTGAACTGTTGTATATATGCAAAAGCAAGTAGCAGAATCTTAGATGAATTAGTTTGGTTTTCAAGTATTCTGTTGAGTTGAAAATGAGATTTGCCTACCCTACTTTTATTAGTGATTTCTTTACTGGAAATATCCTAATTTACTAAATCTGAATCATAAAAGTAGGTAGATAACGATCTGGAATACTAGTAGATTCTGTTTCACCTATGAGTTTTCCACCTACTGCAAGATAAAAACTTGCAGCGTTTGGGTCTCCTTGAATTATAATTACCTGTCTTCCTAATTGATGAGAGATAGTTTTCGCGTGGTCGATTAATTTACGACCATAACCTTGACCAATATAAACAGGTTCGATAAATAAAGCCTCCAATTCTATTTCAATTGGAGATAATATTGCAAGAGCATAAAAACCGACAATGGAATTATCAATTTCAGCTACAAAAATATGATTACTTTGAATATCTTCTGGTGAATAAGTAAGCTCTTTTCGACAAGCATCAATAAACTCTTGAGAATATCCCCAATAAGCTTTTGAGCGCAGTGCTAAATCACTAAGTAATTCTGACTCAGACGGTTGCCCTTTGCGTATATTAAAATTCACGTGAATTATTAAATTATTCCTGCCCAATACCTAACTTTTTCGCATATCTGGGTTTAAAATATCACTTAAACCTTCTCCCACCAAAGATAAACCTGTAACCATGATTGACATCGCCAAACCAGGGAAAGTAGCTGACCACCAAATCCCTGTGGGCAAAGCATCTAAAGCCAAACGGAGATCGTGACCCCATTCTGGGATTTCTGGAGGAAGTCCTAAACCAAGAAAACCCAAGCCACCTAGAATTAAAATTGCATCCGCAGCATTCAAGGTGAATAAGACAGGGACACTTTGAATGACATTCAAAAACAGGTAACGAGATAAAATTCTACTTGTGGGTGCGCCCATCGCCTGTGCTGCTTCGATAAATAATTCAGTTTTAACGCTGGTAGTATGATTGCGGACTATTCGATAGTACTGCGGAACATAGGCAATACTGAGGGCTAAGGCTGCATTTAAAACTCCCTTGCCAACCACAAAAGCTAGAGTTACGGATAATAACAATCCAGGCAAAGTATAGATTGTATCCATAAAAAAGAGCAAAACCTTATCGATTTTGCCCCCCAGATAGCCACTAACTAAGCCCAAAGGAACACCCAAAATCAAACTAATGGTAGTTGCTAGCATGACAACTTTCAAAGCTGCTTGAGTGCCAAACAGAGTGCGGGAAAAAACATCATATCCTTGGCGAGTTGTGCCAAACCAATAATCTGCTCCTGGTGCTTCATGAATGGGATTGGCTAAAGCTTCTGTAGGATCTTGTAACCAGCCAATATCCTGTAAGATCGGGGTGAGTAAAGCGATCGCCATAAAGCTTAGAGTAATTATCAACCCGATAATAGTTAGGCTTTGGGACAGGGTGGGGCGAAATCGACGCGGTAATCTGACTCTAGTGGTTGTCATAATTTAACTGAGAATTGCGAGAAGTCATTCAATTAAAGTAACAATTGTAATAATAAAGAGCCGACACTACCCATAAATTTACCCACATGACCCATCCCTCCTTCATTTTTAGCTGCATTTTCTTCTGCTTGCTGAATTAATGCCATTTTTTGCTGAAAATCTCTAGCTGTTTGATAACCCAGTTTGTGTTCTTGTTTTTTAAATAATTTGGCTGCTATTTCCGTATTTTTTTTCGCCTCTGCTCGATGATCAAAGTTGTATTGAATAATGCCCAAACCAAGATAAGCTGGGGCAAATTCGGGATCGAGGTTAATAGCCCTATGGTAATGAGCAACCGCCGCATTGTAATTGCCACGCTCAACTTCTCGTACTCCCCAGCGATGAAATTGTTCAGGAGTAGCAGCCGTTTCGGAAATACCTTTTATACCTTCTAAATGTGCAGAATCTAGGTCAACTTCTGTCAAATTAGTGTTGCCTACGTAAGCATTTCTTAGGTCTGTACCACTTAAATTTGCACCTGTTAGGTTTGCTCCCGTTAGGTTTGCTCCATGCAGGGATGCACCTGCTAGATTTGCCCCTATTAGATTCGCTCCCATTAAGTTAGCCTGACTGAGATTTGCACCTGTTAGATTTGCTTGCATTAAGTCTGCTCCTGTTAAGTTAGCTTGTACTAAACCAGAATTACTGAGATCGCATTGAGAGCATTTTTTTGTGCTTAAAAGCTGGTTAAGATCGCTTAAACTTTCAGCCTGAAGAGGTACAGATACAGCAATAGTAGTTAATGTAGTTATTACAGTTAATAGTTTAGTTTTCATAGACTTTACTCGAATAGCTCGCCAAGATTTCGCCATTCTAGCCTTTGTAAATACCAAATACAGAATTAAGAGAGATCCCCCTAAAATATTTAGGGCGAACAGCCGTTCGCCCCTACTTACTATGTAAAATCAACTATAAACAAGAAATCGACTTAATGAAAACCGCAATATTCCTTAACTTTTTGGATCGAGAGCATCCCTTAGTCCATCACCAATATAGTTAATACTTAAGACGGTTAAAAATATCGCCATCCCAGGGAAAAATGCCATGTAAGGAGCAGAAGTTAAATAATCTTTGGCTTCAAATAACATTCGCCCCCAAGTAGGTACATCAGGGGGGAAACCTAAGCCTAAAAAACTGAGAGTAGATTCGGTAATAATTGCATTACCAACTGATAGAGTAGCAGCAACAATAATTACACTTAAAACATTGGGAAATAAATGTGTCCAAATAAGCCTACTGGGTTTGGCTCCGATCGCTCTTGCTGCGCTGATAAATTCCATCTCTCTTAGTTTTAAAAAGTTAGCCCTCACTAATCGTGCTACCGACATCCAATTTAAACCGCCAATTAATAGCACAATCAAAATAAATACTCCTAGTTCTGCCCCTGCAATTTTTTTGACAGAATCGCGAAATAAATAAACAATTAAAAGTAATAAAGGTAACTGGGGTAATGCGAGAAATAAATCGGTGATTCGCATTAAAATACCATCAATAATGCCACCATAGAATCCTGCGATCGCGCCAATAACTGTCCCCAGTAATATTGCTACCAACATTGAAGCAATACCCACTGTCAAAGATACTCTACCTCCTTGTAAAATTCTAGCTAATTGATCTTGCCCTAAATCATTAGTACCAAAAGGATGCTGCCAGCTTGGAGGAGCAGAAGAAGCCATAAAGTCGATTTTATCAGCAGGAGTTGTATAGATAAAAGGGGCAAAAATAACTGCTAAAGCAATAATTAAAATAACTATTGCCCCAAAAACCGCAGGGCGATCGCGCTTAAATTTTCGCCAACTATCCAACCATAAATTACTTTCAGCTCGCTTTTTAATTTCTATGTTCTTAACAGAATTCATCCCTAAGTTATTTATCACCTACCTATTACTTAATTTGATGCTAATAGCTAATAGCTAATAGCCATTAGCTATTAGCTAATTTAATACTTAACCCTTGGATCTAAAACAGCATAAACCAAATCAGCTATTAAATTAAAGAAAACAATTAAAATACCATAAATAAAAGTGATTGCCATCACTACAGGAGTATCACTACGATAAATAGATTCAATTAATAATGCACCGATACCTGGTACTCGAAAAACCTGCTCTGTTACCAATGCACCAGTAAAAATAGTAGGGATATCCAAAGCAATTAAAGTGACCACAGGAATTAGAGCATTACGCAACACATGATTTTTAATGACGGCAAACTTGCTCAATCCCTTAGCTAAAGCTGTTGTCACATATTCCTGTTTTAATTCTTCCAAAACAGCCGAGCGAATAAAGCGCATCAAAATTGCTGCATGATATAAAGCTAAAACAGATATCGGCATAATCGACTGCTTAACCTGTGCCATAAAACTTTGCCAATCTGTTACTTGTAGAGTGCTATTAAAAATAAAGGGCAACCAGCGTAACTGAACACTAAAAATAATAATAAAAAGTAATCCTGTAAAAAAGGGAGGAATGGAAAATCCCAAAAAAGCGATCGTGGTAATTATTTGATCTGTAATAGAATAACGTCTAATAGCCGAAATAATCCCTAAAGGAAAAGCAATTAATAAACCAAAAATATAAGCTAACCCTACAACTAAAAAAGTAGTCGGTAACCGCTGCCATAATAGTTGAGATACAGGACTCCGACTATTAAAAGAATAGCCCATATCCCCCTTAATAAAAGAGCCAAACCACTTAAAATAACGAATATAAGCTGGTTGATCTAAACCAAGAGATTTACGGATATTTTCTCTAACTTCGGCGGTAATAGCAGGATTAGAAGCAAATTCACCTAATGGATCTCCTGGTGCTAATGCCAAAATAGTAAAAATAATGATGCTAATAGCGATTAAAGTTGGTACTGCTATTAGCAGTCTTTTTATAAAAAATTGACTCATATTCTGTATCTAAGAAATCTTACTTTAATTAAGTAATTGATTCTGTTATAGTTATTTATTCTGAATAACTATTGAGTTAATGTTATTATTTTCAGAGTAAGTACTTAATAATCTTATAAGGTTTTCTAGAAAGATTTTCAGTAATATATCTTACTGACTTAGATTTAGATAAGGTTATAATTGTTACATAAAAATATAAATAAAGTTACATGATTATGCTTAAAATACATAATAAAAATGAGCTTATTAATAACTATCAAACTGGAGTTAGAAATTTTCAGCAGACAATTTTGACCGCTGTCAACTTGGCAGAAACTAATCTGGAACAAATTAATTTGGATGAGTCTAATTTAATTGAAATCAACTGGAGTAATTCTAATCTAAGTCAAGCTAGTTTAAGAAAAGCTTATCTTTGTTTGTCTAATTTTCAAAACTGCTGTTTGAAACAAGGCTATCTCCAAGAAGCTAATTTAGAGCAAGCAAATTTAACAGGTGCCGATTTAGAAAGTGCAGATTTAAAAGATGCAGATTTGACAGGAGCTAATTTAGAGCAGGCAAACCTTAAAGGAACTAATTTAACAGGAGCAAAACTAGAAAATGCTTGTTTAACAGGAGCAGTTTATAATTCTGCAACTATCTTTGAGCCAAATTTTGATCCTCAAGCTGCAGGAGTCATTCTAGCAAACTCAAATTCATCTAATCTCAAAGCCAAGACTGATTTCAAATCTCAACAAAATAACGGTACTATCAAGAAAATATTTTCTTGGTATCGCCCTTCTAAATTAGGCTTGCAAACTCAAGATTAAAGCTAGAAAGTAGCAAAAATTTACTTTTTTCAAGGTTAAGTAGGGACATGGCTAACTATCACATCCCTACTTACAATTAATCTTAGAATGAACTTAGGAGAAAATTAATCTAGCCTACTGCACATACTTCGGTTAGAAAGACGATACTTTTCTATACTTTGATAATTATCCCGATCTTCATACAGATGGCAAACCTTGGTTACTTTTTGAATTAATTCCCAGTTAAAAGTGCAATCTTCGTAGAGATATTCACCCCAGTTTTCTACCAAGCTTTGATGAGCTTGACGCAAGTTATACCAAGGAATACCAGTAGTCAGGTGATGAGGAATATGTACATTAATATCGTGGCAGAGAAATTCCACCCACCAAGGATATTTACAGTTTACAGTACCTGACAGTTGAGCGCGGGCTTCGTTCCATTCCTCTTCTGGCTTAAAAGGAATTTCGGGCATAGTGTGGTGAAACATCGTAAAGGTACTCATCCAGAAATGGTATACCATCCAAGGCATAAGCCAAAACTTAATAAAGCCTATAATCCCAGTAGTAATCAATAAAGCTGGAAAACCAATAGCCGCACCAATTAAAACCACTAGTACTGATAAACGTACTTGCTGTCTCTGTTTGCCCTCAAATTTTTGCCAGTTAAAGTGCAATTTTGCCCAGTGCGCAATTGAACCCATCCACCAAAACCAACCGCGCATTCTGCGATATAGCCATTGTAAAGTGCCAGAACAATTATCATATGTCTCTGTTGTGAAGGGATCCCAAGCGTTATCTACACCCAATTTATTAGTGTGCTTGTGATGATGGTTATGTAAAATGCGCCATGGGTGAAAAGGATAAATAATTGGCAGAGTCATAATGTGTCCTACCACGTCATTTACCCACATGCGATTAGAGAAAGAACGATGACCGCAATCATGAGCAATAACAAAAAAGCCCTGTAAACCTGTCCCCAAAAATATCCAAGCAAAAGGTAATAAATACCAGGGAGCAACTGCAACTGTCCAATAGCCTAACGCAACACACAAAACATTGATAATGAGCTTAGACCAAGCTTTGCGGGGGTTTTTAATAAAAACTTCTTTGGGTAGAGTGT
This sequence comes from Pleurocapsa sp. MO_192.B19, assembly GCA_030064975.1. Lineage (GTDB taxonomy): Bacteria > Cyanobacteriota > Cyanobacteriia > Cyanobacteriales > Xenococcaceae > Waterburya. The sequence goes on along the minus strand of JASJDX010000027.1, from coordinate 11,626 downwards.
TAATGATGTCTCTCAGTTTGATGTTGTCAGCCAACTGTGGAGATTCAGGAGACTTCAAAGTTTGTGGGGATGTTGCTGTCATAAAATTTATTTGACGATCTAAATGTTATATTTTTTGGTAGCTTACGGACGATCTAGCAGAACAAATTGTCGTCCAAGAACGCACGTGTATGTGCATAAAAACCTTGACACCTACAAAATCTATAGGAGGATGAGTAAATATTTAATTTCTGACAGTAACAGCAAGTTAGTCCACGACTGCCGCAGAAATATTACAAATTATGGCTTTTATTTCACAATCCTTAATATTTATATCACAGTTACGTAACTTATGAAGTTTTGATCTTGATTAAGTAAAAATATTGTTCACAATGACTTTGTAGATAGAGGCAAGTTGATTCGTTGCTTTTACATACTTGGGCAATCTACAAGATACGGATAAAATATAAACTTGCGGTTATGTTTTGATTCAATTTTGTATACCAACAGAAAGCTTAATGACTGAAGCCACTGCTATTCCTAAGCCACAACCAATCAGCAAGGCAGCAACTTTATTTTATCAGGTTGCCATGTCTCAACCTGCTTCTCATTTATTTGAAGTTACGTTAAAAGTGAGAAATTGGCAATCAACAACCCTAGATTTAAAAATGCCAGTTTGGACTCCTGGTTCTTATTTGGTAAGGGAATATGCCAAACACGTTCAGGATTTTGTGGCGCATAATAGCGATGGGCAGATTTTAGCTAGCAAAAAAAATAGCAAAAACCATTGGCAGATAGAAACAAAAAATTGCTCTGAAGTAACAGTCAGCTACCGTATTTTTGCCAATGAACTAACAGTGCGTACCAATCATTTAGATTCTACCCACGGCTTTTTTAATGGTGCAGCCTTGTTTTTCTTTGTGACTGGGTTAGAAAAACAGCCAATCAAAATTAAAATTGTTCCTCCACAATCAGATTGGCAGGTTACGACAACTCTACCTAAAGTTGAGGGAGAAGCTAATACTTTTATTGCCCAAGATTTTGATACTTTGGTTGATACCCCTGTAGAAGTTGGGACACAGAAAGTGTACGATTTTGAGGTATTGGATAAGCCTCATTCCCTAGCCATTTGGAGTAAAGGTAATGCTAACCCGAAAAAGATAATTGCCGATACGAAAAAAGTAATTGAGAAAGAAGCAGAACTGTTTGGTGGTTTACCCTACCAAAAGTATTTATTTTTGCTACATCTATCGGGTAGTGGCTACGGTGGTTTAGAACATAAAAATTGTTGTACTCTCAATTATCCTCGATTTGGATTTCGCGATCGCGATAAATATAATCGCTTTATACAGTTAGTTGCCCACGAATTTTTTCATCTGTGGAATGTCAAACGAATTCGCCCCAAAGCACTAGAAACATTTGATTATGAAGCAGAGAACTACACCACCTCTCTTTGGTTTTGTGAGGGAACAACTAGCTACTACGATATTTTAATTCCACTGCGGGCTGGTATTTATAACCGTAAAACTTTTCTCGAAAATTTGAGTAAAGATATTACTAAGTATCTTAATATCTTCGGGCGCAAGGTACAGCCTTTGGGAGAGTCGAGTTATGATGCTTGGATTAAACTCTATCGCCGTGATGCCAACAGTGATAACAATCAGATTTCCTACTACCTTAAAGGACAATTTGTCTCTTTGCTGCTAGATTTACTAATTAGAGCTAAACATCATAATAAACAATCGCTTGACGACGTAATGCGGTTAATGTGGCAGCGTTTTGGACAGGATGAAACTGGTTTTACGGAAACTCAACTTAGAGGTGTAATTACTGAGGTTGCTGAACAAAATTTAGATAATTTCTTCTCTCGCTACATTGAAACTACTGAAGAATTGCCTTTTGATGACTATCTAGACTTCTTTGGCTTATACTTAAAAACTATTGAAGAATCAGACATTCCTTATATGGGAATCAGGGTACAGTCAGAAAATAACCAGGAGGTAATTAAATTTGTCGCCGCAGAATCTCCCGCAGCCCAAGGGGGAATTGATGCTAACGATGAATTATTAGCGATTGATGGTATTCGAGTTAATGCTCAGTCTTTAAATGAACGGCTCAAAGACTATCAAGTAAACGATACAATCCACGTGACGGTTTTCCATCAGGATCAATTAAAAACCCTTCCCATTACCCTGGCTCAACCCCAAGTTAGCCGTTATGAAGTAGCAATTCAAGACAATTTATCTCAAGAGCAGCAGCAAAATTTAGTGGAATGGCTTGGGAAATAAGTAATCAGATAGGGGCGATTCGCGTTCGCGTAGCGTCTCTGAAGGAGATATTGCCCGTACATCAGTAAGAAGTAAGAAATAGTTATGCACAATTTTTTAGAGTTAGCCTATTTTAAGAATCAGTTTGTTCCTTTTGAACAGGCAAATATTTCTATTGCCACCCATGCTCTACACTACGGAACTGGTGCTTTTGGCGGAATGAGAGGTATCCCCAATCCAGAAAATGTAAATCAAATATTATTATTTAGATTAGATCGTCATTGTAATAGATTGAGTGATAGTGCTAAGCTATTAAATTATGATTTACCTGGGTCTAAAATTCAGCAAATAATTATTGATTTCGTTAAAAAAAATAAGCCTAATAAATCTTTTTATATTCGTCCTTTTGTTTATACTTCCGATTTAGGTATTGCTCCCCGACTACACAAAATTGAGAAAGACTTTTTTGTTTATGGTTTAGAATTAGGAGATTATTTACCACCTGAAGGTATTAGCTGTCGTATTAGTTCTTGGTATCGTCAGGAAGATCGAAGTTTGCCCCTAAGAGGTAAAGTTAGTGGTGCTTATATTACTTCTTCTTTGGCTAAAACTGAAGCGGTGGAATCGGGTTTTGATGAAGCAATTCTGATGAATTCTCAAGGAAAAGTCTGTGAAGCTTCGGGGATGAATATATTTATAGTGAGGAATGGTAAATTAGTCACCCCTGGGTTTAATCAGGATATTTTAGAAGGGATTACTAGAGATAGCATATTAACTATTGCCAAGAATTTAGGCATCGAAACCGTTGAAAGGGCGATCGATAAAACAGAGTTATTTATTGCAGACGAAGTATTTTTAAGTGGTACTGCGGCTAAAGTTACCCCTATCAAACAAATAGAAAACTACCATTTATCTACTGATAGACCAATCACTGAAAAAATAAAACAAAAACTAACAGCAATTACTGAAAATAAAGAGCCAAAATATCAAGATTGGGTTTATACAGTTGATTGCTAATTTCTGAACCTTAAAAGCTAAGGGCTAATTAATAAATTAAATATAGTGACATTTTTGTTTTATATGTCGGCGATTCACGATAGATTAAATCATGAAGTGGTAGCAAATTATACGATTGATTTAAAACTAATGATGAGTAAAACCGTCGCTGAGATCATGACTGTCGATCCGATTACAGTATCGCCCCAAACATCACTACAAGAGGCGATTCAAATTTTAGCAGACAATAAAATTAGTGGTTTACCTGTGGTAGATGATCGGGGGCAATTAGTAGGAGTAATTTCTGAAACCGATCTAACCTGGCAAGCAACAGGAATCGAAGCACCTCCTTATATTATGTTTCTCGATAGCGTGATTTATCTACAGAATCCAGCTAAACACAATCAAGAGGTGCATAAAGCCTTAGGGCAAACTGTTGGCGAAGCCATGAGCGATCGCCCTGTAACAATTAGAGGAAATAAGCTAGTAAAAGAGGCTGCTAGGATTATGCACGACAAGAAACTGCGTCGCTTACCTGTGGTTGATGAGCAATCTCAGCTCATCGGTATCATTACTCAGGGAGATGTAATTCGGATGATGGCAGCAGAATAGTTGTCCCAACAGTCTATTTAATTTAATTAATTTAAAGCGGGTTTAAGTTCAACAATTTGAATAATGAGTATCACACCAGAATCAATCAAAAGTTTACTAGATTCCGAAGACTTTGGCGAGCGTATCAGAGGTTTGAATCAACTGCGGCAAATTGAACCTGAAACTGCTTTTACAATGGTTCAACCAATGATCGTTGATAAAAATACCCGCGTGCGCTACGCAGCAGTTAGTCAATTAGATACCCTGGGACAAAGTAATAAAACTGCTTCATTAGAAATTTTACGCGATCGCCTGTTTAACGATCCAGAACCAGATGTCCAAGCAGCAGCAGCAGATGCCATTGGCGGCTTAAAACTTGTCGAAGCCTTTGAAGATTTAGCTAATATCTATCACGATACATCAGAATGGCTGGTACAGTTTAGTATTATTGCTGCCTTAGGAGAATTGGGCGAACCAAGGGGTTTCGAGCTGTTAGAAGAAGCGCTGATGTCTGATAATAACCTGTTACAGACAGCGGCGATCGGCTCGATGGGAGAATTGGGTGATACTCGCGCTATTCCTTTATTGGCTACCTTTGTGGATAATGAAGACTGGCAAATACGTTACCGTTTGGTTCAAGCTCTTGGCAGATTAGGGGGAGAAGAAGCACGGAACATAATTACTAAACTGACAGACGATCGATCTCAACAGGTAGCACAGGAAGCAAAAAACAACCTAGAATGATTGCCAATTGACAATAATGGCTTATTTATTACTTAATACTTCGTTAGGATTAATTTTTGCTCAACGCTCAAAGTGACGCATTATCGTCTTAAAAGTTAAAATTTGGTCAATTATCCACTGGATAGTTTTCAATGATCTAGATCCCTGAAGTAACTAGTTATCGCACAATTTATGTTTTTAAAATTTCTAGGCTTAACATCTTGTACTCTAGTAACTTTTACCCTGCTTTTAATTCCCGCAGTAGTAGATGGAGATTCTTCAAGGGCGATCGCTCAAACAAGTCAGTTGGAATTAAACAACCTACTTTTAAAAGGAAAACAGCACGTAAAAGAAGAAGATTATGACAAAGCTCTAGAAACTTATGAACAAGCAGCCACTCTAGATCAAAAAAATCCGCAAATTTTTTCGGGTATTGGCTATGTACAAACTCTTAGAGAAGACTATGGTGCGGCAGCAGTGGCTTATGAACAGGCGATCGCTTTAGCTCCCAATGATCCAAAGCTATATTATGCTCTTGGTTATAGTCTGGGTAATGCAGGGGAAAATTTGTCAGCAGCTCAAGCTTATGAAAAAGCTATTGAGCTAGAGCCAGAAAATATTCAAAATTATCTTGGGTTGGGGGTAGTGCTACTGCGGGAACAAGAATACGATAGAGCAATTCAAGCTTACTATCGTGTTTTGGCTTTAGCCCCCGATAATGAACAAGCCCATAAGATTATCTCCAGTGTTTTAATTGAACAGCAACGTTACCCTGAAGCAATTAAGTTATTAAAAACTGCTGTACAAAAATATCCTCAACTAGCAGAGCTTAAGCTACAGTTAGCAAATACTTTACTTAAACAAGGAAATGTCTCGGCTGGGCTACAGACACTAGAAGCAGCTAAGCAAACTAACCCCCAAAATCATTTGATTTATCTCCAAGTTGGAGATATTTTGTATCAACAGGGAGATCTAGACACAGCTTTAAGCGAATATCAGCAGGCGGCTAGACTCAGATCTGATTCCATACCAGCTATTGAAGGTATGGGGAAAATTTACTTAGCTAAACAAGATTACTTTAAAGCCATTATTACTTTTCGTCGTCTAACAGAAATGTCTCCCAATAATCCTTCGGGATATCGCAATTTGGGTGTAGCTTTAAAAGCGAGAAACAGAAATCCAGAAGCGATCACTGCTTTTAATCAAGCTCTAAAATTATATAAAAAGCAAGGTAATACGCAAGAAGCGGATAAGGTTGCCGCACTTATTGATGAAGTAAATGATGAACAGTAATTAGGGGTAAAGCTAATTACTAATTAAAAAATAATATAACTGTTTGCATTAACCCTACAATAAACCCTAGTATTCCACCCAAGTTAACGATCGCCTGGAGTTCATTTTTAACGATGCCCTGTACCGCTACTTCTAATTCTTCGGGGGAAGTGGCAGAAACACGATCGATAATTACCTGATCGATAGACAGGATGGGTATGGCTTGAGCGACAAGTTTTTCTAGATCTCGTTCAAGATAACGTTCCAAAACTAATGCTAACTCTTGACTAATTACTTCTAGAGAATCACTAACTGTTGGGGAAGATTGTAGACGTTTAAGGATTAATACTGCCAAGTTTTCCCATTCTACCGAATCACCTAGACGCGCAATTACATCGCCTCCTTCTTCTCTAATGTAATTACGTACTGCTTCCCGTACAGTTTTACGTAATTGCCTTACAGTGGAGACTGGTAAATTTTGCAGTGACAGATTTTTCAGCCAGTTTTTAATGCGATCGCGAATTTGCAGCGAGAAACTTAATTCTTCTAGTCTGGCATTGGTAATTTCTTTTTCATCAATACAAAAAGAGCGTAACCTGATTAGACTATTGCGTAAACCAAACAAGTTAGCAACTACCCAGTAAGTACCACTAGTTTTTTCGCGGAATCCCTCATCAATAATTTGAATATTGCGATCGCTTAAAAAATCAATAATTGCTCGGCGAATTATATCAGGAGGCAGCACCGATCCCAATAGCCAGTCAGAAAATTTCTTGGCTTGGGCATCTTTAAGTTGAAAATTGAGCAGAATCTGATCGAAAATTTGGTTGGTTTGAGCTTCTAAAAAATCTTCTTTTCTGGCTAATACCTTGAGCAATCGAGGTAAAGATTGACTAAAAAGATCGTGCAGGATACTCGCTAAAATTTTAGCTGTCTTTTGTTCGCGATCTGACTTAACTTGATCTAAAGCTAGCTTGAACAACCATAAAATTGCACTTTCCATGCGCTCAGTTGCCAAAAGTCTTTGAGCTAACTTTTGTAGTTCGCTGGGAGTCAGCAAAGATCCCATAATCGTATCAGAAACTTTTTGAGCTAGACGCTCTTGATTACTAGGAATTAATCCAGGAGTAAAAGGTAACTTACGCTTACCAATATAAATAGCCTTATAAGGGCGGAATAGCATTTTGATAGCTATATCATTCGTGAAATAGCCAATTATGCTTCCAGCTATGGGAGGAACAAAAAATATCCAGAGATTCGCTAGTGCCAAAGCAGTATGTTGAATCGACAATAAAAATTAAACAGCAGACAATTAATTCTATTCCTATTTTATTTCTTTAACACCAATATCCCCATCATGCCTCCCATCAGAGGATAATGAGTAGCTTGATTAAAACCTTCTGCTGTTGCTAGTTTAACCTGTTCTTTACCCGGAGGAAATCTCTCCACACTCGGATTGATGTAAGCATATTCTTCTTTCATCCCCATATTTTCAGCAGTTGGCACAACAATATTGTTAAGATACCACTGTTGAAAGGTTTGCATATAACCCTGACTAGGGCGATGAAAATCTAGTAGTGCCGCTTTTGCTCCTGGCTTGAGAACACGGTACAATTCCTTGAGGCAAAGAGGAATATTAGTTACGTTACGCAACCCATAACCCATAGTGGCGCAGTCAAACTTATTATCAGTAAAAGGCAAGTTTAAAGCATCTCCTTCTAGCCATTCTATAGGCACTGTGGGGCATTTAACCATCTGGCGTTGTTTAGCGATCGCCAATTGTTCACAAGCAAAATCTAATCCCGTTACCTTGCCCATATTGCCAACTTTTTTAGCTAATAAAAGAGCTAAATCTCCACTACCACAGCAAATATCGAGGGCAGAATCTCCTAACTTAGCTTCAATCCATTTAACTGCCATTAGCTTCCAAATACGATGCTGTCCAAAACTAAGGCGATCGTTTAGCCGATCGTATACGGGTGCAATACGATCAAAAATAGCCCTAATTTCTGCTGCTGCTGGGGAAGCGGTTTCGGTCATTAAACTTTTTGTCTGGGAATTAATTTGTACCAATCATATAGCACAGCCTAAACTCGAAATAAACAGCCAGAAAAATCTTAATAAAAACTAGTTCTTAAATTCCCAGATGTTATGGTGAGATCAAGCAGGGAAAAGAATGCTATATAATCTATAGTCACTACTGTGCTAGATCTTAAGTTTTATGTCAGAAAATGAATCTGGTGTAAATCCCTCCATCTTGGAACAGAAACAAAATTTCTTTGTGGTGGGGATTGGTGCCTCCGCAGGGGGACTGCGCGCCCTTGAAGAATTCTTTGAGCATCTGCCAACCGATAGTGGGGCTGCTTTTGTAGTCATTCAACACCTATCACCAGATTTCAAAAGTCTCATGAAAGAATTGCTAGAACGGCGTACCCGTATGGCAATCTATCGAGTCACAGAAGGGATGGAGTTAGAACCAAATTCCATCTATCTAATTCCTCGGCACTGGTTCCGTTATATGTGGCCCTACCAATCTTTTCTACGTCTGGCTTAGAGCAATAATGGGTTGTCCTCTAAAATCAGTCCCCTAATGGAGCTATTTTCTCCTCCTTGCCCTTGCTGCGCTCAAGATGAGGTGCATCACCACGCCAATTATATGACGCAAGCCCATGGTTTACGGACCATCCTCCATTGTCGTCGATGCGACATTTACTTCAGTGAGACCTTCGCCACTCCACTCGCAGGACTGAGAACCCCTCTGAGTCGTATTATTGAGGTGCTCAAATCCAGAACTGAAGGAATGAGTCTGAATGCGACAGCCCGCACTTTTAGCGTATCGAAGAACAGTGTGATTGCTTGGGAGAGACGCTTATCTGGCATTAAGCCGACCAAAGATGCTCTATGCTTTACTCCATAAGTTTGTTCACCAAGAAATAGAGGGCGATGAGCTGTACACCAAGGTTGAGCAAAACAGGCCGCCCTCAGACTCTCAAGGCTGGACGATTGTTTTGATGGAGCGAGGTAGTCGATTCCTCTGGGAATTGCACTGTGGGCGCAAAGACGAGAAACTATTTAAGAAGGCTTTACATGGCTTGGCCAAGGTGATTGAGCAAACGGACAGTTTGAGTCTGTTAACCGATGGAGAACGGCGAAGAAAGCAACTTGCTGTTTGAAATTTGCCATGAAGTCATTGGAAATGGAAAACCAGGGCGTCCCCTCAAACGACTAGCGGGCATGGGTGAGAGTCCGCCTGAAAAACAAAGGCTCGAAAAAGCGAGTGGGGCGTCAACGTCAAAAGTATCAAGCCCCTGTTCCTGAGCATCCCAAAACGGCTCATGAGGTCCCAGAGAAAGAGATTCATGCTAATCATCTTGAAGCTTTTAATGCCTCTATGAGGCGACGCAATGCAACCTATCGGCGAAAAACCAACACCTATGCTAAATCTAGAAAGAACCTGCAAAGAACTCTCGATCTGTTTTGGTTGGTCCACAACTTCCTTCGAGTTCATTTCACCACCAAAATTGTTCCTGCTGTCAAACTAGGAATTGTGAAGACTGGGATATCTTGGTCACAACTGTTGACGATCCGATATGCGTTCTAATTCACTGTAGGCTGGGCTTGTGGCTTTCACATATAACGGAACCAGTGCCCTTCCTCTAAGCCCTGCTTCAATTTTTTAAATTACGCCAACAGTTTGAGGAATTGATGAGGGAGTATAAAAAGAAGTCAACCTCGAAGCAAACTATTGATGTAGCTCGCAGGTAAGCTCGAATAACCGTTTAAAAATCCCATCTACTTCCAACTGAGATTTATCTTCCAACCCCATAGCTACCATTAGGATGCCAATTTCTAAAGCATCTTCTGGACTCAATACCAAGTCTAGTTCTTCAGTCTCTCCTAAAACACTAGGTAGATGTTCTGGATGGGGTTGAACTTTTAAATCTAGATAAACCTTAGCAGGGCTTTCTGTTTTTTTTCCTTTGACTGCTTCTAGTCGAGAAATTCGGTGGACGTTAGCGGTGATGCTAGTTAAATTACTCATTACTTCAATATCACCAGTTTCTAATTCATAAGATGTCGATACTGCTTTCATGTCTATAATCTCCTTAAGTTAATTTACAAAACCATATTGTTCAGCATTTGACGAGAATGAAAATTGCTACGGCAATGAGAAAATACCCAAAAGCCTTTTGTAGTTTTGCCCCCTGGGTTTTGCCTGAAAAGTACGCGCCCCAAATTACGCCTAAGATTGCCACCGTTGTGAAGGTAAGCATGAGATTCCAGTCAATATTCACCTGATTCAGATACCCGATAAAACCTGTAGCCGATTTGAAAGTGATAATTAGCAAGGATGTCCCAATTGCCTCTTTCATCGGTAATTTTCCCAGCAGTACCAATGCGGGGATAATAGCAAAGCCTCCGCCTACACCGACAAAGCCAGTTATAATACCTACCCCTAATCCTTCTAAAATAATGGCCAACCAAGGATATTTGTGCTGATGTTCGGGAACAAAAAGCTTCACCTGGTCACTCAATTTCTCTTTTGGCTTGCGAATCATGAAGTAGCTGGCAACTAGCATCATTACTGCAAAGCACACTAGCTGAATGGTGTCGCTAATCCAAGGTAGTGCTGCCAAACGCGCACCTAAAAACGCTCCCAGCATAGCAGGTGGTGTAAAACTAATCGCAGTCTTGAGATTGACGTTACCCAGTTTCCAATGGGGAATTACGCCAATTAAACTGACAATACCGACAATTGCTAGACTCATAGCGATCGCTGTTTTGGCATCTAAACCCAAAACGTAAACTAAAATCGGTACTGTTAAAATCGAGCCACCATCGCCTATCAGTCCCAAACTCAGACCGATAAGTAAAGCTAGCAAATGTCCAGTAATCCAGGTAGCCATAACTATTTAACTGCTGCTAGTTTCCAACCGCATTGTTCGTTAGCAGGGACGGCTTCCATCATCTTCTTGGGATCGGGAATGTCGAGATTATTCATGAACTGAATAAAGTTGTCTCTATCTCTGCCGACAAAGCGAGGATTCCAACGTTTTTCTTCGCCAATTGTAGAAACGGTATGTCCCCGATAGTCATGGGCGGGATAAACTAAGGTGGTATCGGGTAGAGTAAACAATCTAGTTGTTACCGAGTCGTATAATTTCCCCGCATCACCACTTTGAAAGTCGGTTCGACCACAACCGCGAATAAATAAAGCATCTCCCGTTAACACTCGATCGCCGTTGACCAAATAAGTCATGTGGCTATTGGTATGACCAGGAGTAGCGATCGCTTCAATCACAATTGCACCTAATTCTAAATCTTCTTCATCCTGAATATGACGGTTAGCACAATCAGCATGAACATTAGCAGGAACAACACCCAAACAGCCAGTCAATTCCCGTAGCTTACCCGTACCCGTAATATGGTCGGCATGAATATGAGTTTCTAGACAATAGCGTAGATTTAAACCCAATTCTTTGAGTAATTGCCAATCTCGTTCTACCTGTTCCAAAACAGGATCGACTAGAATTGCTTCTTTTAGTTCCAAATCCGCTAATAAATAGGTATAGGTACTAGATTCGTTGTCATATAGCTGGCGAAATAACATAATATCGCCTCCAAATGGTAAGGTTTGATTCTGCCTCACTTTTAAACTAATCAAACAAGTTGAGGAAACCGTGAAGTTTAATATGGTTGTATGAATATGTAGTGATATAACTTTTTCGATCGACTGACAAACCTGAGTTCGATCAAGCTAAAAATTTGGGAATTTATCAGTTTTATAGATGCCTGAA
>JASJDX010000406.1 GCA_030064975.1 Pleurocapsa sp. MO_192.B19 | reverse complement strand
ACAGAACAGCATCAAGCTAAAAAAACTCAATTAGCCAACTATCTAGCAATTGTCTATAAATATTGGGGGAAGTTTGATGCAGCCGAAAGTCTTTACCTAGAAACATTAGCTACTTTAAAACAGCAACATGGTATCAAGCATCCTGATGTTGCCACCATTTATCACAATCTAGCAGGACTCAATCATGCTCGTGGGGACTACGCAACCGCAGAAACTTGGGCGCGTCAATCCTATCAACTCCATCTAGAATTATTTGGCGCACAACATCCTCAAACTATTGCCGATGGAGCGGCATTTGGTTCAATTTTACATGGGCTTGAACAATGGGATGATGCGATCGCCCATTTTAAAACTGCTATTACCTTTTTCGAGGAACAATTTGGTTCAATGCACTACGATGTGGCTCTCAATCTGAATAATCTCGCGGCATCCGAGCAAGCAAGAGGTAATTTATCGGCAGCAGAGCAAGCTTATCGCAGAGCTTTAGATATTAAAGCCCATGTTTTAGGAAAATCCCATCCCGAACTAGCTATTACCTTAAATAATCTGGCATCGGTTCTGAAGCAAAAAGGAGAAATCGAAGCAGCTAAGATATTTTTTGAACGAGCTAGAGAGATTTTTGCTACTACTCTTGGTGAAGAGCATCCCAATACCAAGGTATGTCTAGATAATATTAATTCATTGTTTGTATAAGCGATCGCAGTTAAAGAATAACTTGATGCGATCGCTTCGCGCCTCGCCTTGGGCGAGATCGTATAATTCTTCTTTCTGAAGATATGATATTCAGAGAACAGAATAAATCAATTTATTCTTAAACAAGCAGGACATTCCACAGTTCCCTGTCCATTCTCTTTAGCACCACCAACAATATTTTCTAGTTGTTCTAACTGGAGTGGTTGCAGTATTGGTAATTTTTTGACTAGATCTGTTTTGGAGTTGTTGATTTTTGCCATGTGTTTTACTTAATGTTTGCGTTTGAATTTTCCACGCTTTTTAAAAGCGATCGGGAATAACTAGAAAAGAAATAGTTGATATTTCCAATCTTTTGCTGAAATATCTAATTTTTGGGGAATTGTTAACCCTCCTTTCTAATAATTGCCATTGGTCCCCCAGAAATACCTTCTAACTGTTTCAAATTGAGTAAATGAAGGTGAGTTTTTTCTGAAGTGTTATTAGTAGTAGAATGGTTCGATTTTTGTTTAGTCATGAATATCTCCTTGGTTAGTTTTATGTAACCTATATCAATCGGATTTAGGATAATTTCAATCTAGAAAGCGATCGAGAATAACTAGAGACTACAAGCACAATTGTCAAAAACAGAGGTTAAACCTTTTCGATCGGGTAAAATTCAGAACAGGGTTACTTCATCTGCGTTCATGACGGAAAAAGCCTTACAAGAACTAGCATCAATATTCAATCCCACTGCTGACATTCCCCAAGGAAACACTCCTCTATTAATTGCTGTGGGTGCAGTAGGAAAAGCAATGGGGATAACTATTCGTCCTCCCGCTAAATCAGAAACTTCCCATACATTAGAAACAATTGCTCGTGCATCTGGTTTCCATACTCGACAAGTTACCCTCACTCCCTACTGGTGGAAAAAAGATTGTGGGGCTTTGTTGGGTTTTACTAAAGAAGAAAATCTTCCCGTCGCGCTTCTGCCCGTTAAAGCCACTCAGTATGAGCTACTCGATCCCAGAGAATTGACACGCACTCCTATAAATCGCAACACCGCCCCAAAACTCGCCTCTTATGCCTATACTTTTTATCGACCTTTACCAGATAAAGAAATCACCATATTTGATCTGCTTAAATTTGCTTTTAGAGGTCGCAGTGCAGACTTAATTAAAATCTGCTGGGTGGGAATCGGTGCAACCTTGTTGGGGATGCTGACACCACAGATAACAGGGATTCTGATCGATTATGCCATTCCCGACGCTAATCGTAAATTATTAATTCAGATGGGATTGGGATTGTTGTCAGCGAGCTTTGGAGTAACGATCTTCCAATTGGCTCAAAGTTTTGCCATCCTCAGAATGCAAACCCAGGTCAGTTTCGATACTCAAGCTGCGGTTTGGGATCGACTCTTAAAACTCAAACCTGCTTTTTTCCGTCAGTATTCCACAGGAGATTTACACAATCGCGTTTCTGCCATTACTCAAATTCGCGATCGCCTGAATGGTAGTATTCTGCGAACTATCTTTACTAGTTTATTTTCTTTGCTCAATCTAGGGCTGCTAATATTCTACAGTTTTCCCTTGGCATTAATTGCGATCGCAGTAGCCTTAATCGCAATAATAATTACTACTGTATCGGGATTAATTATCCGCAGGAAAATGCGTCCTCTACAGCAGCTTTCAGGCGAAATCTTTGGACTCACGGTACAGTTAATTGGTGGCGTATCCAAACTACGAGTTGCTGCTGCTGAATCAGAAGCCTTTGCTTGTTGGGCAAAAAAATACACTCAGCAGATCAAATTAATCTTGAGTACCCAGTTAGTGGAAGATTTACTTACTGCTTTTAATGTAATGCTGCCAGCAGTTAGTTCTATATTTTTGTTTGGCTTAACTGTTTCTTTAATGGGAAGTTCAGCAGGGGAAACAGGATTATCTACAGGAACATTTCTCGCATTCAATACTGCCTTTGCTACCTTTATCTCTAGTGCAACCCGATTAAGTAACACCCTAATTGATATTTTAGAAATAACAATTTTATGGGAAAGAGCTCAACCAATTTTAAAAACTAAAACTGAAGTAGATAGTCATAAATATTCCCCTGGCAAGCTTTCTGGTCAACTGAAATTCGATCGGGTTTGTTTTCGCTATCGTCAGGATCGACCTTTGGTTTTAGAGAATATTACTCTGGAAGTAAATGCAGGGGAATTCGTTGCCTTGGTTGGACCATCGGGAAGTGGAAAGTCTACTATCCTGCGCCTCTTATTGGGCTTTGAAACCCCAGAATCGGGAACTATATTTTATGATGGCAAAGACTTATCAGGATTGGATATTGCCGCAGTTAGGCGACAGTTAGGGGTGGTGCTGCAAAATGGACGCATTATGAGTGGTTCGATTTGGGAAAATATTGCTGGTGGGGCAATTGTCACCCAAGCTCAAGCCTGGTCAGCATTACGGATGGCGGGGTTAGCGGATGATATCGAAGCTATGCCCATGGGCATACATACCATTATTTCAGAAGGAGGTAGCAATCTTTCAGGAGGACAACGACAACGCTTATTTATCGCTCGCGCTTTGGTACATAAACCCCAAATTTTACTGTTTGATGAAGCGACATCGGCATTGGATAATCGCACCCAGGCGATTGTAACTCAGAGTTTAGAACAGTTAGGAGTAACTAGGATTGTCATTGCCCATCGCTTGAGTACTATTCGTCATGCCGATAAGATTTATATGCTGCAAGCGGGGAAGATACTACAGCAGGGCAGTTTTGAAGAACTAGCAGCAGTAGAAGGGTTATTTGCCGATTTGATGGCGCGACAAATGACTTGAAAAATACCTTTTGGATTGCCTGTGATAATGTCAGCTTGGGATGTTAGAGTCTATAAATTCTAATTTCTTATTGCCCTATAATCGGTCCTTCCGCCACGGTATTCAATTATCAAACTGAGATAGCTAGATATCAATCGCGTCAAAAGCTAATATAAAACGATGTTTAGTTAACAAATTCATCGGCTAAAAACCTCATTCCATGAAGTCTTAAGTAATTTTTTCGCTCTACTGAATGTTTATTTTTTTATCGTTCATCTGGAGGATTCGGAATTTGTACTCTGACTCGTTCTCCCGCTACGCTATTTAATTCTTCTAATGAGAGTTTAGAGAGTTCTGGAGTAGCGACTGATTTAGTTGTCTTTGGTTTGGGTTGCCAATATTTATTTTTAATGGATAATTCTCCTTAATTCACTTAATTGTTTTTGACAACTAAATCAAATTTATTATTGGTTTTCTAAGTTCAATTTAAAAAGCGATCGCAATTAACGTGGGAAAAAGATTAAAGCAATCGCCTCGAAAGTGAGCAAGTCAATCGAGTTGCTTAATCTAACGCAGAGAAATACTACCGCCAGATCCGCCAGATCCTTCAGAACCAGTACCCCCTGGAGCACCACTAACCTGGCTTAATTCGGAAAATGAAAGTTTAGAGAGTGTGGTAGTAGTGATTATTTTGCTTGTCTTTGGTTTGAGGGAAAAAGGTTGATTTTTCATGGATAATTCTGCTTGATTTACTGAGTTGTTTTTGACAACTTTATTTCTATTCGTTTGAGTTCAATTTAAAATGTGATCGGGTAAAACGAGGGAAGATGAACAAAATTTATTTGAAAAAAAATTTGAGATTAAGATCTAGTTTGCGATCTCATATTTTAGAGACTAAAGTTAAAACACGATTACTCGACCCGTAGCCTTTAGAACTAGATTTACTAGGGAATAAATATTAAAGTGATCGCCTGTAGTAAACAAGCGATCGATAATTTATAGAGGGAAGTTTGTCGCCATGGGAAATGGCAAAAACTTTTGACTTCTACTTCTTTATATAAGGATTGTCGGGAATCTTGATACAATATGGGTCTCCATTGTGCATCCCTGCCGATACTTTTTCCAATTCTGATAATGAGATTGGGGATAGGTTGAGGGAAGTGAGATTTGCTTGGGTAGTTTTGATGTTTTTGTTTAGTTGATTGTGTTTTTTCTGGTTAATCATTTCTATTCTCCTGAACGATAATCTTCTTGGTATTCTGTATTCAATTTAAAAAGCGATCGAGATTAATTAGAGAAGATAATAATGGAAATAGAATTTGGCGGTTTTGCTCCGCATACTTTGCAGATCGATAGAAGTAAATGTCTGAGAAAAAAAATAGTATCTTTCGTCAACAAGCACTCGATCGCTTATCTTCCCCAGAACGGCTAGATAAGTTGATGCAAGTAGTTAGTCCCAAAGATTGGCTACCTTTGGGGGGATTAGCTGTTTTGGGAATTTTAGGTGTATTCTGGAGTGTATTTGGTAGTATTCCCGTCACAGTCACGGGGAAGGGAGTGCTAATTAATCCCCGTCGGCTGGTACAGTTGCAATCCCCCATATCTGGACAGTTAGAATCCTTAAATATTCGGGATGGACAATGTGTAAACAAAGACGAAGTTTTAGCAATCATCGATCCTGCCGATAAAAAACAACAGTTGCAGCAACAGCAAGATAAGCTAGCTCTCTTCAGCAATTCTCATTTTGAAAAAAATAGAGAAAAATTTTGCATAAAAAAAGGAAATGGGGAAGCAAGTTAGCGTAATATTTACGCTAACAATGACCAAACGAAAAATCTTGATTAAATGGCACAGAAAAATTTATAAAATCTTATAAATTATTAGATGTAGCTATTATTAATCAAATAAAATGGTACAAAAAGTTGCAGAAATAAAAATCAATCAATTGATTGATTTTTTGATTCAAGAATTAGATGACTTACCAGATTCTAGAAAACCTGGAAATAATACTAAATATAAAATATCTGATGCTATGATGGCAGCATTTTCAATATTTTTTACTCAACCACCTTCATTTTTAGAGCATCAAAGATTGATGAAAAATATGAAAAAAAAGATAATACTTCCAGTTTATTTAAAATTGAAAAAATCCCCTGTGATAATCAAATACGAAATCTCTTAGATCCTCTTGCTGCTCAAACAATTTATCCAGTATATCAAAAAATTTATCAATGGTTGAAAGAGAAAAAAGTTCTGAAGAAATTTTTTTATTTAGAGAAGCAAATATTGATAGCTTTAGATGGAACAGAATATTTTTCATCTAAAAAAATTAATTGCCCTCGTTGTAACTGTCGTAATCACCGAAACGGAACCACAACTTATTTTCATGGTTGCGTTATTCCTGCAATAGTTTCACCTAATATGAAACAGGTAATTAGTCTCGAACCAGAGTTTATTAAAAAACAAGATGGATCTTTGAAACAAGATTGTGAAAATGCTGCTGTAAAAAGATGGTTAAATAAAAATCCTCAAAAACAAGATGATGCTCCTGTAACTCTTTTAGGAGATGACTTATACTCTCGTCAACCTATCTGTGAATTAGCGTTATCAAAGGATTATAATTTTATTTTTGTTTGCCGTGAAACTTC
>JASJDX010000015.1 GCA_030064975.1 Pleurocapsa sp. MO_192.B19 | reverse complement strand
ATTGATAATGATTAAATATGTTGAGCCGCTTGTTGAATCAATTTTTAACAGAACTAATGTTTTACTAGGACTTTTTCAGTAAGCCCTAAGTATTTTGCAATCAACTGTTACCAAACCTCGTCTGAGTTTTGCGGGAAACGATTTATATCCTACCCTGATTGATAAAGCTGCTACTTTGGGTTTTGCTATTATCGCCAATCATCCTTTTGTTGATGGGAATAAACGTACGGGTCATGCTGCTATGGCAATTTTTTTGGCAATTAATAGCTTTGAAATAAATGCTGGTATAGAAGAACAAGAACAAATCATTTCTGCTATAGCCGCAGGAGAACTAAAACGAGATGACTTTGTCACTTGGCTGAGACTTATCTCATCCAAGTCATAATTTGATTCAGTCCAATAATCCCCTATTGTTGAATTTCTCTATTAAACCGCATCATCTCCTTCAATAAAGCTATTTGATGAGTCTATTGCTACTTCTGGTAACTGAGGACGCACACACCAATAAACTAGAGTTCCCAATAAAGGTACTAATGCAGCCAGCCAAAAAAACTTTTCTTCTTTAATACCTCGTCGTTCCATATCATCTTGCAAAATGGTCGGAAACAAAATGCACAAAAGACAAAAATCAAGGCTCATTGTATGAATAAATTGACTAGTTTGCCATTGAGCGAAAAAGTCTAACCAATTTCCCTTAATTAACCCCCATACTATGAATACCATAATGGTTATGGAGGAAATAATCGCCATTAAACGGGAATCCAAAATTTTAAGCAACAGATTTTTCTCCCCATTCCAGGTAGTATTAGACTGACGTAAGGCAAGATATGGTAATAAAGCAAAAGCTCCAAAACCAATTGAAGCAATAAAAAAAGGATAAGCTGAAATTTTTTGTCCTGCACTATCAAATAAAATAAAAGCGGCATAAACCCAGGGGAAAACACCCATTATGTAGAATATAGCTATGATTATGGGGTTAATTCCTTCCCATTTGATTATAGAAAGATCGATAATTAGGTCTAGGGTTTCTTTCCCTGCGGCAGCGGGAGCAAAGAAAATTGTATAAATGACCAAAGCTAGCCAAATCGAGCCAAAAATTATTTTACGCGCCATTACAATAGTTTATTGTGATTCACATTTACTAACTTAGATAGTAGCAACCTAATTATATTTGTATAGCTATTGACAATTTAAAATCAATTGATTCTCTAGAATTGATTCTCTAACTTTTTTAATTGGCATCAATTCCAATTTATCTAAAGCCTCGTGACATAAATTTTCTGCTGTAGCCAGATTGCTACAGTATTTTTTCTTTTTTATTTTTTCTTTTTTCCAGACTCAAAGTCTATCTAACTTAATCGACAATTACTATAGTTTTTTGTCTCAAAGATCCTATATTGTGCTTAAACTATAGATTGTTAGAGGAAGCAGCTTAAATAAAGATTTATCAAAGGCGCAACATCATGAGTGATTCATCCAAAAAACCAATCGGAATTATCGGGGCTTCTGGATACGGTGGAGTTCAACTAGTAAGACTTTTGTTAGAACATCCTGAGGTAGAAATTGTCTATTTGGGTGGTGATAGCAGCGCAGGGCAACAGTATGGTTCGATTTATCCTCACCTAGCTCATTGTGTCGATCTTAATGTTGAGAAGATTAATTTAGATGAAGTTGCTGCTCGTTGTGAAGCTGTATTTTTGGGATTACCCAATGGTTTAGCTTGTGATATTACGCCCACTTTAATCGCAAAAGGCTGTAAAGTATTAGACCTTTCTGCGGACTATCGTTTTAGTAATTTAGATACTTACACTACTTGGTATAAAAAAGAACGGGAAGATCAAGCGATCGCGGCAAAAGCTATTTATGGTTTACCTGAACTACATCGTAAGCAAATCAAACAATCTCAACTGATCGGCTGTCCTGGCTGTTATCCTACCGCTAGCTTGCTAGCCCTTGCACCACTGTTAAAACAAGGTTTAATTGAACCGTCAACGGCAATTATTGATGCTAAATCAGGTACTTCTGGCGGAGGTCGTCAGGCAAAAACTAATTTGCTGTTAGCAGAAGCAGATAATTCTCTGGGTGCTTATGGAGTAGCTAGTCATCGTCATACGCCCGAAATTGAGCAAATTTGCAGTTCTTTAGCTCGTCAAGAAGTTAGACTACAGTTTACTCCTCATTTAATTCCTATGATTAGGGGGATATTATCGACTGTTTATGCTACTTTACGCGATCCTGGTCTAGTCAGAGAAGACTTAATTACTATTTACAATGCTTTTTATCGCTCTTCACCATTTATCAAAATTTTACCCAGCGGTATCTATCCTCAAACTAAATGGGCTTGTGGTACTAACCTAGCCTATATTGGCATTGAGGTGGACTCTCGTACAGGAAGAGTTATTGTGATGTCAGCTATTGATAATTTAATTAAAGGTCAAGCTGGTCAAGCAGTGCAGTGTTTAAACTTAATGATGGGTTGGGATGAAACTCTTGGTTTACCTCAACTAAGTTTTTATCCCTAAAGCAAATCGAAAAGCAATCCCCGCTATGAATCAGCAAATTACATCTTTTTTAACTAGTAGTCTATTTTTATTCTGTCTAGCATTACCAGCCAAGTCTGAGACTGTTTTAGAAAGAATTCAACGCACAGGAGTTTTAAAAGTTGCTATTAGAGAAGATGCACCCCCCTTTGGCTATATAGATGCTAATAATAACTTACAAGGATATTGTCTAGACTTTTTTGCTGTATTGGAAAAGCAGCTCAGCAAAAATTTAGAGCGAAATACATTGAGTATTAAACTGCTTAAATCTACTCCTACTAATCGCTTTTCTCTTATTAGTAAGAATATAGTCGATCTTGAATGTGGCCCTAATACTATTCGCTCTGACATTCCTGAAGATACTGATTTTTCCACTAGTTTTTTTGTCACGGGGACACAATTTTTAATCAAGCAAAACAGTCGTGATCGCCTGGAAATCGAGCAAGATTTAAACAACATGAGACTTGGTGTGATTAATAGGACCACTACAGAAAAATTTATCGCTGAACGCTATCCTTTAGCGACAATACAAAGATTTAGTGGGGTAAAGGCTAGAATTAGAGGAATACAAGCAGTTGAACAAAATAAACTTGATGCTATGGTCAGTGATGGTATTTTGTTAAGAGCCCAAGCACAACAACAAGGATTATCATCGTCAGAATATCCCCTAATACCAGAAATTCCCTTGAGTTGCGATCGCTATGGCATGATTATTAAGGGCAACGATTCTCAATGGCAAGATTTTATTAATTCTGTAATTAATAGTCTAGAAGCGGTAAACTTATCAAATACTTGGTTTGGTAGACTTTTTAACTATACTCAAGCTGCTCAAAGCTTCTGTGAGTAAATATTATTAGAATTGGATATTAACTGAATATTAATCGTAGTGCCATGTTAGAACTATTGGGGATAATTCCTGAAGCGATAATTTATCATCAGGTTTTAGCCTCCACGGAAATTTCAGTATTAGCCAATTCCCATCATGTAGGCTTAAAAGAGCAGAAAATAACAGCA
Source organism: Pleurocapsa sp. MO_192.B19 (assembly GCA_030064975.1). GTDB lineage: Bacteria > Cyanobacteriota > Cyanobacteriia > Cyanobacteriales > Xenococcaceae > Waterburya. Next base: position 23,381 of record JASJDX010000015.1, on the reverse strand, counting down.
GATAACGCTTATTTTAATTACTCTGGTCGAATTGACTGGCAAAATTCCTCAATTCCAGCTTTTAGTTATCCAGGGACAGCAGTAGAGTTTAAATTTACTGGTACTAGTCTCAAAATTGAACTATCAGAAGATAATTGGGGCGGTGAAAATTATGTTGATGTTTATCTAGATGATAATCCTAACCCCACCACCATTAAGTTAAGACAAGAAGATGGTCAACCAATTGTTTACGATATAGCCGCAGGATTGGAAAACAAAGTTCATAACGCAGTTTTGATTAAGCGCAATGACTACATTACAGGGGAATTTAGGTTTGGGGGCATACTAATTGACGGAGAATTGTTACCTGCCGAGCCAGACTCAGAACGTAAAATCGAAGTTTACGGCGATTCTATTACCGCTGCTATGGCTGTGGAATATGAAGTGACAGGGGTACGAGATCCTCAAAGAAATAATAATGATCTTTCTAATGCCTACTATAGTTATGCTTCGATCCTCGCACGAGATTACGATGCAGAACTTTCTCTCGTAGCTCAATCAGGGGCATCGTTGATTGATGGTTTTGGCTATTGGAATAATGGCACAGGTGTAGAAGCTTTTTATGATAAGTTAAAACCTTTAGACAATGCTCCTAGTTGGGATTTTAGTAACTACAACCCCGATCTGGTAATAATTGCCCTGGGTCAAAATGACTCTTCAACCATTAATCTTGACCAAGATCTCTCTAGTGAGGTTTGGAAAGACCGTTACAAACAATTTATTGTCAATCTACGAGCTAAATATCCTGATTCCTATTTTGTAGGAATGTTCCCCAATATGTATCATGACCGTCAATGGGATACCTATTTAACAGAAGCGATCGCTGAATATCGCCAGGAATACAACGACAATCGTGTCTTTTCTTTAATTCAGGAACAAGTTACTCCTGGTCATCCCCGCATCAGCGAACAGCAAGTTATGGCAGATACTTTAAAGGAATTTGTTGATGGCACTCTTACAGAAAACGGTTTTAATTGGGATGTTGCCGATTAGATATTGATTGGATATTGATAGTTTGAATTTTTGTCTTTCATATTCGTTTTCCGCATCAAACAAACTTTAAATGTCCAATTTTTACTTGACGTCTCAACATCGGCAGATAACTCAGTAATCCAATTAATCCTAGTCTATTTTTGTGTCTATCAAAGCAATACCATTGATTTACTAGTTGAATTCCTTCATCCCAATTTTCAATTTCTTTTAAATTTTTAATTCCCCATTTATAAGAGGCATCTATTTCTAGTGCGCCAGAATTAATTCGGCTATTTTGAGCTAAAAATATGCCTAAAGAATCAAAAATTAATTCCGAACCAGCAAAGTTACGTTTAATAGTATTAATCAGTAGTTTTACTTCTAGTTCCGAGAAATACATTAATAATCCTTCAGCAATAAAAAGAATTTTTCCTGAGGTTGTTTCTCTAATTTTTTCTATCCAGTCAAAGTTCAAAATAGAATAAGCATAATATTTATATCGCTCAGATTCACCAATTAAAACATCCCAAACTGGTTTGACTCTCGGTAAATCTATACCGATCCAATTCGTTAAGCCATTATCCAGTCGAAAAAATCTTGTACATAAGCCTGTCCCCAAACTAACAATTGTCGCTTGAGAATTTTGACTGATAAAATTTTTGACGAATTCATCTATAATCTCAGTTCTAATGGCAATAACAGCTTGACTTAATTGTGAATTATATTTTTCAAAATTATAATTGATGCTATCTACAATTTTGACTGTTTTTTCATCTTGAATAATTCCATTTTCTCTTTGAGTTTCCAGACTTCGTAAATAAACTGTAATTAAAAGAGTTTCCGATACCTTTTGTAGCTCTGTAGGCTCCATAAAATTAACCTTGAATTTCTGTCGATAATTCTAGTGCTGGGGGCATAATTTCAAGTTGATCTTTCATTCCCATCTCAATTGTACTTTAGTGGCTTACCTACCAAAATTATTTTATGCTTGTTGCCAGTTATGAACTAAATTCGGCGTTGGTAATTCAAGCACTTCAGTGCTTTATATTACTATTTATAGCTTTTAGCTTTTAGCTTTTAGCTCTTAGCTCTTAGCTTTTGAAATTTGTATATTTTCAACTGGTAAGTCAAATATGGATTAAGCATTATGCATTCACCAACACCCTAAATTTTTTATCTTCCAGAATTACTAGAGTCTCTAATAAAGATTTCATTTGTTCGTAGCTCATTGTTCTATTTATCTACCTAACTTTTGCCGAATTCTACTGGTTAAGATATTTAGCTCAGGTAATTTTAACTGCACGGCAATCAAGCCAAAAATAATAATTGCTACTCCACTAGAAACGCTCAACTCAATCAACAGCAATAATAAATTATTGTTACCTATAGCTCTTTCTAAGGTTTGACTTATACCATAGCTAGCAAACCCTGCAACTGCACTAGCAATAAATAAACCTAAAATATCTTTGCCCCATTGCAACAAAGAGAAACCATTTAAACGACGGTGCAAGATCCAGATAAAAACCGTCATTGAAGTAATGTTGACTCCTACAGTTGCCATAATTAACCCTGGTGCGCCAAAAGCTTCGATTAAAAAGTAGTCTAAAATGGCATTTAAAAAGATATTAATAATACTAATTTTAAAAGGAGTATTCCCATCCCCTAAAGCGTAAAATACCCTGATCAACACATCTCTACCCATGTAGAAAAACATCCCAAAGCCATAAACTACCAGTAAAGAAGCCACAAATTCAGCATCTTCCGCGCTAAATTGACCCCGCTCAAAAGCCAGCTTAATAATTGGTAAAGCCAGAGACATAAAAATTGCCGTGAACGGTAACATAGTTAAAGCACCGAGGAATAGTCCCTGACGTATCCTGACTTTCAATTCTTGCCAGTTTTCGGGGGCAGCCAAACTAGAAAAGATGGGATAAAAAGGCACTAAAATTACATTAGAAATAATTCCCAAGGGAGTAATAAAAACAAAAGTAGCATTTTGCAGGGCAGCAGCAGCACCAGCTATTCCTGAAACAAAAAATTGATCGACATTGAGATTTACATACAGCATCCCCGATGCAAGAGTAGCGGGAATCATGATTTTAAATACATCCATTACACCTGGAGTATTCAAGTTAAACCGCAGTTTTAAAGTTCCCATACCCGATCGCCATTGCACAATTAACTGTGCTAACCACTGCAAAATTCCTCCTCCTAAGGTTGCACCAGCTAAGACAATTGCTCCTATCTGAAAATATTGGGGTGTATTTAATTTCTCTCCGATTTGCCACAAGACTGACCCTACCCCCACAGTAATTACTAAGCTAGAAAATAAGGGACTAATACTAGGTAGCAAATAACTATCAGCAGCATTGAGAGTACCAAACCCAATACCAATTAATCCTGCGAGTAAGGCAAGGGGAGCCATAATTTGTAGTTGTAGAGTGGCAATCCTTTTTACTTCTGGGGTTAATTCTGGCCCTAATAAACCGATTAAATTTCCAGCAAAAATAACAATGATAATCGCGATCAAAAGCAGTAAAATACTGACTAAAGTAGAGACGGTTTCAACAATTGCTGGAGCTTCTGACTTGTCTTTTTTGGCTAAAACGCTGACTAAAGCACTGTGAAAAGGGCCATTAATGCCGCCAATTAGAACAAAGAGAAATCCTGGTATAGTATAAGCATAAGCATAAGCATTTTTGACAGAACCAATCCCAAAAGCTGCCGCCACTACTATTTCGCGGACAAAACCAAAGAGTTTACTTACCAGAGTAGCGATCGCCACAATTTTGGCAATACTACCAACGGAAGGAGATGATTTCTTATTTGCACTCACAATATACAGTTAGAGGAACGGCGCTCGATATATTATACGGTTGTCAGTGGAAGCTTATTTTTGTCTTTAGTCTCTAATCCCCCCTCATGAGCAAGTTAGAACAGCCTTACCTTAAACTAATTGATATTTTACTCAACAATCCCCGTGAGCAAGAGATAAACATCTTAAACGCTAATCACAAGTTGGTTAACCAAGAGTTTATTAGCTGCTTAATGTCTGTCGGCGAAAAATTAAGACGCTCAGGTAATATCTCTTCGGCAGAGCGTTTGATTAATTTGGCGGCTAAGTTATTACAGCTGGAAAAAACTAATACTTCAGCTAATCGACGTAAAGAATACTTTCAGTTTTTAATGACTCTATTGCAACAGATAGCTAATCAGGTTGCACCCAGTTCAATTTACGCTCTAATTCGGGAAAATCAAGACAAGCTCGATCGCAATTCTACTCAGATTCTTCAATATTGGGCAAACGAGACAATTGCATCAGTTGACTCCCAGAAACAAAGAGCGATCGCTAATGATTTAGTCAACTTTGGTAATTTGATTAGTGCTTTTCCCGCAGGAGACAAATCTAACAATATAGAATTAGCAATTGTTAGCTATCAAGCAGCTTTACGGGCTTATCAGCCAACTATCTTCCCGAAAGATTGGGCGATGATTCAATCTAATTTAGCTAATGCTTTGCGCGATCGCATTTTAGGCGATCGTCACCAAAATATAGAACGGGCGATCGCTAATTATCAACTAGCACTAGAAGTTATTACTCAAGAAAAATATCCCTATTTGTGGGCAAATATTCAGCGTAATTTGGGGATTACTTATACTTATAAACTTGAAGGAGAGCGCTCGAAAAACATCGAACAGGCGATCGCTTGCTACAATCGAGCCTTATCTATCCATACTCTAGAAGACTACCCCCAAGATTGGGCAGCAACCCATAATAACCTGGGTGATATTTATTCTAATCGTTTGGTGGGGGATCGAGCTGCCAATATCGAAATCGCGATCGATCATTTGGAACAAGCTCTAGAGATATACACTTTATCAGCCAATCCTCATCGTTGGGCAATGTTGCAGAATAATTTAGGTAACGCTTTCCAATCCCGTCTTAATGGTGATAAAAGTAGCAATATTGAAAGAGCCATTTCTCACTATCAAAATGCTTTATCGATTCATACTTTAGAAAAATTTCCCTACAATTGGGCAATGCTCAACAATAACCTTGGTGGTGCTTATCGCTATCGAGTTAAAGGCGAATCCGAAGAGAATAAACGACAAGCGATCGCTTTTTTGAATAAGGCTTTACTTGTTTACACTAAAGATAAGTTTCCCCGCCATTGGTCAGAAATTCAGCACAATATTCAAAATATTGCCAGCATGAAATAGTCGACTTCTACCGAGATTATTTAACTCATAACAAACTACAACTCGATAGCGCGCTCGCATTTTCAGCCGTTCGGAAATACTAGCTAGATAAGCTCTGGGAATTCGATCATCGAGTTATAATAGCAAGCGATCGCACCAGCAGAATACATATTACTAATTTATTACTAATTTACGCCACAAACTCAGTTGAGCGATGTTTCCCAAAACCCGCTGGCAGTTAATCCTTGCTTATCTGGGAGCATTAAGTTTTACAAACAAAATGACTCAAAATAATGACAAACCCTAAAAAGTGTGCGATACACAAAAAACGAATATAACGAAAATGCGATCAAAATAGTTTTTATTGGCTATGCAAGTACGTTTTTTAAGCAAGCTCTCTGTGTTCATTATCATCTTGACCTTGCCGCAGTTTATTACCTCTACCTCAACTTCTCATTTATTTTTATGCTCTTCTGTATTAGCAGCAGATACTAAAGAGTTAGGAGATAGTGGAGACAATGGAGATGAAGGAGAAAAAGGTGCTAATGGACGCAACGGCGATAATTTAACTGTGTTTGCCGATGGTTCACCAATGACCTTAGATTTAACGGGGGAAGAAGGTGAACCAGGACAACAGGGGACAAAGGGTGAGAATGCTTCTTGTGAGCAACAATCAAAAGAAGTAGGAAAGGATTTACGCGGTGCTGACGGTGGTAATGGTGGTGATAGTGGTGATGGGGGAGTGGGTGGCAATGGCGGCTCACTGACAGTGTATACCACTAATAAAGAACACCTGAAGCAGATTTATGTAATTGCTGCGGGAGGTGAAGGTGGCGCACCAGGGAAACCTGGAGCAGGAGGAGAAGGCTGTAAATGCGATCGCCCATACTGGAATGAAGAAACTTGTTTTGGCGATCCTGGTAATTCTAACTATAGTTGCACCACCGCAGAATTTCAGTGTAGCGATGGTTACTCAGGTAGAGAAGGACGCAGTGGGAGAAAAGGCAGAGATGGTAAAATCGGGAATCTTACTTTAATCAATTTAGATAAATCTCTAGCCCCAGATTTTCCCGAAGCTACTATTCCCATTAGTGAATTAAAAGGTAGAGGTTTTACTTTATCGAGAAATATTTGGCAAAATAACAATAATGCCTCATCTTTATTTGCTCCTGGTTCAATTATTGGCGATAAATATAAAGAATTAGTGGCTCGTCATGAACATACGATACTGCTAGTTTGGGATGCGTCGCAACCAGTTGCTGATTTTGGCGACAAGCAAATTACCCTCAGTCTCAAAGGAGAGAATGACGCTAATATCCAATTACCCGATGATCTGTGGTTGGAGACAAAAAAAGTAAAACGGGATAAATTAACCGAGTTGTTTGTCTTTAATGTAGTTCGCGAAAAAGACGCAGCGGATTTAACTATAGATGGTTTTTTTGGACAAGGAGCAAATTTAGAATTAGATGTAGTTGATAAAGCCGAGAAGTCTGATATTGTTGCCACAAACTTTCTGCTTAAGTATCGTGTTGGGGAAAAGTCGGGGGATAAAAACATCTTTGGTAGTAGAAGCACTGTCTATCAAACCAAATACGAAGGGTCAATTCCTCCAGAAGCGATTGCCCAAGATGGTAATTTATTTACCTTACAGCTAGGCAAATTGCCCATTCCCCCAGAATATCTTCAGCCTGAATTAAAGGTAGAAGTAGAGTTAATTACCAAACGTTCTTTAGGAGAAAACTCTGAAGTGAAAAAGTTATCTACCCGTAAGACTATTAAGTCAGATAATTCTCGCTCCTGATGTAGCACAGATTGTATGATGACTGATGCGAGTAGTCAGTAAGCGTCAGCCTAATCCTTTATAAATTTGGAGGTTGAAATATTGAAACTGTTTGTACGGCAACTTCAATTGCTTTGCTGACGGTAGTAGCTTTGTCGGCAACAACTATACTCTCTGCTTGAGTACGTTGTGCTACTACAGCACAAATACAAGCTGCTGACAAACCATATACTCCAGCCATTTTAAACAAGGTTCCTGCTTCCATCTCATAATTGAGAATATTTAGTTGACGGTAGGTAGAGGTAATACCTCGTAACCAGGGTTGAAGATGGGTATTAGCAGAAGATTCAATTCTTTCTTGTCCTTCATAAAACGTATCCACTGAAGCAGTGATGCCAAGATGACAAGGTATATCTAACTGGTGAGCAGTTTCAATCAAAGCCACCGTCAAAAAAGGATCGGCAACGGCAGGATACTCTACAGGAGCAATATCTAAAGCAGCTCCTTGACGACAAACAGCAGCTTGAGATACAACAATACTACCGACAGGGACATGGGGTTGAATGGAACCACAAGTTCCAACTCGAATAAACTGTTTAATGCCCACTTGGGCTAATTCATTTACTACAATACTTAAAGAAGGCGCGCCCATTCCACTAGTAGCAACTAAGATAGGTTTACCATTAGGCAAATAACCTAAGTAGCTATTAAGTCCTCGATATTGGGAAAGAAGTTTGACATTTTGTAAATAAGTTTGAGCAATGTATTGCGATCGCTCTGGTTCTCCAGATAATAGTACTGTCTGGGGCGCATCAACACCAAAATCTGACTGGCTAAATCCAATATGGTAAAGTTTCATATTTGAAATATGCTTATAAACTGCTTATAAACTTAAGACTATTAGGGATGAAAAAATAAATATCAGAGATTCCTCCGCAGTAAAACGACAGAGGAATCTCTGAACCTTGCTCAGGTTAACACTGATGATAGATCGCCAATTACTATTGACTGATACTAAACGATGGTAACTCTCGAAAAATTTTCCGAAATTGTCTCTAGTTGCAAAAATAGTCCCGTAGGTAAACATTTACCAAATGCATTTTACGTTCATATCGATGCTTTACATACTGTCGATCCATTGCTACAAGAATATGAGTATCAGGCTAGAAGTTTAGTCGATAATATCAACCATGCAACTATTGTCAAATTTGGCACCGATCGACCTAAAATCTCGTATCTATACTATCCTGACTTTGATCGCGACCCTCATCCCCAACTGCATCAAAGTATTGTAGTCGATCTAACTACTGAGGAGGTTTCAGTAAGACAGTATCACAACTCCCATAATCCCCCTATTCTACATCGCAAAGAAACCTTTGTTAGCACTGATTATCCTCTCTATCAAACCTTTGCCCAATTAACTCAAGAAGAAGTTACCTTAGGTTTATTAGATAACTCCCGCCACATTGGCACTCTACAGGAGTGGACGCGCTTGCTGCTGCAACAAGGAATTTCTCTAGTTGGTCATCATGTCGCTTGTCCAATAGACTCTCCTGCTTCAAGCAAGCAAACTATCCTAATCGAAAGACATAAAGCAGCTTTAAAACGCTCGGAATTATCTCGTCCCGTGAGAATTGCCTTAGAAGCAGATTTATTTACTGAAGAAACAACTTTTTTCGATTACGGCTGCGGTTACGGAAGAGATATACAGGACATTAGAGATCGTGGTTATACTAGTTCTGGCTGGGATCCTTACTACCGTCCCGATGCTGAAATTGAACCTGCCGATATCGTCAATCTAGGCTATATTATTAACGTCATTGAGGATATTGCAGAGAGGCGAGAGGCTCTTATTAAAGCTTGGAATTTAACCCGTCAAGTCTTGATTGTCTCAGCACAAGTATTAGTAGACGATCGCCGTCGTGGTTTAGTAGCTTATGGCGATGGATTAATTACTAACCGCAATACTTTTCAAAAATATTACGAACAGGAAGAACTAAAACTATATATCGATCAGGTACTTGAAGTAGATTCTATTCCTGGTGGTTTTGGAATTTATTTTGTCTTTCGCCATGAAGCCCAAGCAGAATCTTTCCGCGCCTCCCGTTTGTACTCTCGCATTAGTACGCCACGAATTCAAGCTAAAGTTAGAAATTTTGAAGATTATCGCCAATTATTAACTCCTCTAATGGATTTTTATACCAAGAGGGGACGCTTGCCAGTTAAAGGAGAATTAAGCTCAGAAGCTGCCATTAAAGCCGAATTTAGGAGTTACCAACGAGCATTTAAATTAGTCTTACAAGCTACCGATAAGGATGAATGGGACGCGATCGCCGAAAAACGCCGCCAAGACTTACTAGTATACCTGGCGTTGACTAAATTTAGCGGTCGTCCTACCATCAGAAAACTTGCTCCTGAAATTAAAGCTGATGTTAAGGCTCTGTTTGGCAGTTATAAACAAGCCTGTGTTATTGCCGATCTCTTGTTGGTTAATGTGGGGGACATGAAAAAAATTGCCCATCTGTGTAAAACCAGTAACATCGGTAAACAACTCAATAATGCGATCGCTGTCCATATTAGCGCGTTAACCAAACTTCCCCCTTTGCTGCGATTATACGAAGGCTGTGCTAGTCGTAACTTTTATCGTTTGGAAAATGCCAATATTATTAAACTCTATTACAACAAACCAAAAATAACCTATTTGGTATATCCCGAATTCGATACCCTGGCCCATCCTACATTACAAGCAACTATGGAGGTAGATTTACATAACCTATCTGTTACCTATCACGATATCTCCGATGAAACTAATCCCCTAATTCTGCATCAAAAAGATGCCTTAGTTGCCCCAGACTATCCTAGTTACAACAAGTTTGTCCGATTAACCAAAAAAGAACAAAAATCGGGCTTGCTAGATAACAAAGATGCCATTCGTCGGCTTCATGGTTGGCGACGCTGCCTAAGAGAACATGAAGTGAAAATTGAAGGACATAAATTAAGCAGTGCTGGGAAGTAATAAGTTTTTACTCACTTCTTACGACAATAGCTTCAACGCGGGGAACCCGCGCAACGCTTTGTCACGCTACTCACTACTTCCTTATCCCTTATAATTTATCCTTCATCCTTATAGTTGTTACCATTTTGGAGAACTAGCAATTAAATCCTCTGCTTGTTGTTGATTTAGAGGTTTAGAGAAGAAAAAACCCTGTCCATATTCACATTGCAGTAATCTGAGTTGAGCAAGCTGAGAAGTTGTTTCAATTCCCTCAGCAATGACATCCATATTCAACATATGAGCTAGGGTAATGATCGCTTTAACAATTGCCGAATTCTCCTGATCTGCCTGCATTTGGCTAACAAAAGAACGGTCAATTTTGATTGTGTCTACAGGGAAACGGTGTAAATAGCTCAAAGAAGAATATCCTGTGCCAAAATCATCGATACTAAACTGAATTTCTCTTTTTCTGAGGCTTAAAATAATTTCGGTAACTGTCTCTAGGTTATCAATCAAAAGACTTTCAGTAATTTCTAGTTTCAAAAATTTACCTTCTAAACCAGTTTCGTCGAGAATTCGCTCAATATCTTCAATCAACTCTGATTCTCGAAATTGTTTACCAGATAAATTAACACTCATCCTGATTGCTGGATGTTCAGGATATTTTAACTGCCAATTGCGGGCGACTTGGCAAGCTTCTTGTAATAACCAGCTACCCAAAGGTACAATTAAACCAGTTTCTTCACAAACTGGAATAAAATCTCCCGGCTGAATATAGCCTTTGGTGGGATGATTCCATCTGACTAATGCTTCAAAGCCAGATAAAATACCTAATTGCAAAGAAGTAATCGGCTGATAATAAACTTCAAACTCCTGTCGTTCCAAGGCTCTTCTTAAGTCGGTTTCTAGCTCTAATCTTTGTACAGCGCGATCGCGCAGAGAGCAATCAAAGACTTCATAACGTGCTTTACCTTGTTCTTTGGCACTATACATTGTTAGATTGGCATCACGCAAAATATCTTCTGGTTTTTCATACCCTTGAGAAGAGAGAGCAATACCAATACTAGCTGTGGTAAAGAGTTCATAACCGTCAATGTTGAAGGGAAAAGTTAAAGTGTGATAAATACTTTCAGCGACTACAGTAGCCTCAGACTTGCTAGAAATATTTTCCAGCAGAATAGTAAACTCATCTCCTCCTAAACGAGCTACTGTATCCGTCGGTGCGATCGACTTTTCCAAACGATGGGCAATTTCAATTAATAGTTTGTCTCCTATTAAGTGACCTACACTATCGTTGACTACTTTAAAACGATCTAAATCCAAAAATAAGACGGCAAATAGATAATTTTCTTGACTTTGGCTTCTTTTAAGCTGTTGTTCTAAACGATCCATGAACAAGGCTCGGTTAGGTAATCCTGTTAGAGCATCATGAAGAGCATCGTGAAGTAGTTGCTTCTCCATCTGCTTGCGTTCAGTAATGTCAACGATCTGATTGTTAAAATGCAACGGTTTTCCGTCAGGATCGTGAACAACTGCTACTTTGAGTAGAGTATCAACTATCCGACCATCTTTAGCGATGTAGCGTTTTTCAATCTGAAAGTCGGATTCTTCGCCTTTAATTAATTCTTGTTGCAAATTGCGGTGTATTTCCCAATCTTCTGGGTAACTAATTTCTGGAAAAGAAAGTTCTAATAATTCTTCTTTGGTATATCCTAGAGCATCACACAAAGCCTGATTAACTCGTTGAAACTTGCCCTTGAGGGTACTAATTGCCATGCCAATGGGAGCCATTTCAAAGGTAAGACGAAATTGTTCTTCGCTTTTTTTAAGGGCTTCTTCGGCTTCTCTGCGCTTAGTAATGTCTTCGGCGATACCCACAAAGCGATTTACCTTCCCCATCACATCTCTGACAGGAAATGCCCTTACTCTTACCCAACAGATAGATTTATCAGGTCTAATGATGCGATATTCTTCTTCAAAATCATCTCCTGTTCTAAATTGAGTTTCAATTGTAGCGATCGCTCTTAAAGAGTCCTCAGGATGAATGGCAAATAACCAGGATTGAGGGTCTTCATATAAACTCTGACAACTGCGTCCCCAAACTTTTTCGTAAGTAGGACTAATATATAGTATTTCGTCTGTCTTAGCAGAAATTACAAAAAAAACTTCTCGGACATTTTCCGCAATTTGGCGAAAACGCTCTTCTCTTTCAGTTAATTCCTGAAATTTTGTTCTCAGTTGTTGATTTTCGGCTAATACTATTTCTACTCGGTTTAAGAGAGAATTTTGCTGCTGCAAAATCCCTGCTAGTTCCTGATTAGACATCCAACTGGTTACAATTGCGGGTATTACTTTCCTATAATGCCCAAATTGTTTTCAAAAGTAACATTCTTTTTAAAGTAGGCTAGGGGTAGTAGATGCTCTCCGTTTTATTAAAAACCTACCCCGAAAGAAAACCTGGACAAAGTAGGACAGGCTTCCCTACTGTAAAGGTTTGGGAGTCCTATTTTTTCGTTGAGTGGGGACAAAATACCCCCCTTTATAGTAAAAATATACTAGTTGGAGCCGAAAAATTGGGGGTATTTTGTCCAAGCCTGTCCTACTTTGTCATAGTTTATTGTAACCCTTGTGAAGTAGGGGAGAACGGTCGTTCTCCCCCTATGGGAGTAGAAATTTCAAAGTAAATACAGTTTAGTTATTCCAGGTTTTGATTACTTTCCCTGTAATTTGTTGGTCGTAATAAGGAGTATTAGCAGCAGGGGACTTCAAATTATTTAGATCGGCTAACCAAGTTTGTTGAGGAGCGAATAGAACTAAATCAGCGACTTGTTCAGGAGCGATCGCCCTTGGTGGTTGTTGTAAACATTGGCGGGGACGACTACTCAAAGCCTGCCATAATTCTAATGGTGATAATTCGCCACTGGTAACTAATTTTTGCCATAAAAGAGGTAAAGCAAATTCTAAACCAATTACTCCTGGTGGTGCTAAGGCAAAGGGAACGGTTTTTTCTTCGTAGATATAAGCTTGATGATCTATAGCGATCGCATCAATAATTCCTTGTTTAACTCCATCAATTAAAGTAGCTTGATCTTGTCGATCTCCTAAAGGCGGTTCAAAACGTAAATTAGGATCGTAACTACCTACAGCATCACTATCCCATAATAAATGCATCCAAGTAGTACTAGCAGTTACAGGAATTCCTCTGTCTTTGGCATCTGCAATTAGATCTACCCCCCTTTTAGTAGAGACACGCATAATATGAACAGGAGTGGGAAATTCTGCCACAATTTCTAACACTGCCGCAATAATCGCCGCCTCAGAAAAAGCAGGATTTCCTGGCATACCGTAGCGAATAGAAGCCGCCCCTTCTCTGACTACTCCGTCTGCTGTTAGTTCATTTTGATTTAAAGCGATCGCTATAGTTTTTTGCCAAGGCTGAATATATTCCAACACCTGCTTGAATAAATTTAAATTACCTAAATTAAAGCGATCGCTAAAACCAATTATCCCTGCTTTTAATTCCCCTAGTTCATTCATCTGTTTGCTGGTTGCATCATGAGCAACAGCACCCCAGAAATGTAACTGAGGTAAACACATATTCTGATGACTACTCTTGAGATAACTACTTTTTTGAGTAATAGCGGCTAAAACTTCAGAATTATCAATAGGAGGAATCGTATCAGGTAAAATTCCCACCTGAGTAAAACCACCAGCAGCAGAAGCTTGAGCTAAATCAAACAAAGTTTCTCTAGCTTCATTTCCTGGTTCTCCACTATGACTATATAAATCTACCAGTCCAGTACCCAAAATTAAATCATCTCCTGTGATAATTTGAGTTTCTTGGGGATAGTCCGTAATTTGAGTGGCGATCGCCTTAATTTGCCCGTCAATAATCAACACATCCGCCAGGCGATCGATGCCTTGAGTAGGGTCAATTACTCTTACTTGTTGCAGTAATTCCATTCTTTCCTTTGCCTTTTAGCTAACAGCAGTTGACATCGTGTACTGCAAATAACCATAATAATAGTTTGTGTAAACTTTAGCTTTTAAATAAACTCTTGGCTAATGTTATCGTGATCGGAGCCCAATGGGGTGACGAAGGAAAAGGAAAAATAACCGATCTACTTAGTCGCTCGGCAGATGTCGTGGTACGCTCCCAAGGTGGAGTAAATGCAGGGCATACAGTTGTTGTAGCTGGACAAACTTTTAAATTACACTTGATTCCCTCTGGTATTCTATATCCTAATACAGAGTGTATTATCGGTTCGGGAACAGTAATCGATCCTCAAGTGTTAATCGAAGAAATAGAACAGCTAAAAGCTTTAGGAGTGACAGTAGATAACTTATATATATCTCAAACGGCTCATATTACCATGCCTTATCATCGCAAGATCGATCAAGCATCAGAAGAAAGCCGAGGAGAATATAAAATTGGCACTACTGGTAGGGGAATTGGTCCCACTTATGCTGATAAATCAGAACGAACTGGCATTCGGGTTTTAGATTTAATGAACCCCGAACACCTACATAAGCAACTTGGCTGGACGATCAATTATAAAAACGTAATTTTAGAAAAACTATATAATTTACCTGCTTTAGATTCAGAGAAAGTAATAGAAGATTATCTAAAATACGCTGAGTTTTTACGTCCTTATGTAGTAGATAGTTCTCTTAAAATTTATAAGGCAGTACAAGAGAAAAAAAATATTCTGTTTGAAGGAGCGCAGGGAACGTTACTAGATTTGGATCATGGTACTTATCCCTATGTTACCTCTTCTAACCCCATCGCAGGTGGGGCTTGTGTCGGCGCAGGGGTAGGTCCGACTACTATAGACCGAGTAATTGGTGTTGCCAAAGCCTATACAACTCGTGTTGGAGAAGGTCCTTTCCCCACAGAATTAAACGATAGTATTGGCAAGCAGTTAGGAGATTTAGGTGCAGAATTTGGTACTACTACAGGTCGTCGTCGTCGCTGCGGCTGGTTTGATGCTGTAATTGGTCGCTACGCAGTGCGTATTAACGGTTTAGACTGTCTGGCAATTACCAAATTAGATGTACTAGACGAGCTAGAAGAAATCAAAGTCTGTGTAGCATACGAAATTGATGGCGAAACCTGTTATCATTTTCCAACGAATGCTAGTCAATTTGCCGACTGTAAACCAGTCTACAAAACTTTACCAGGGTGGCAGAAACCTACTACAAGCTGTCGTTCTCTAACAGATTTGCCAAAAGAAGCTTTAAACTACCTTAAGTTTATGGCCGAGTTGATGGAAGTTCCTATTGCTATTGTTTCGGTAGGGCCAAGTCGCGATCAGACAATTATTGTCGAAGATCCAATTCATGGCCCTAAAAGAGCGTTGCTTGATGCAGATGGCATTCGGGTTGGAGAAACCTAGCTTACTGCTCAAGAGAAAATTATAGTTAGGAATTATCGTCACAATTCATTAAAATCTTCGACCGTATCAGTTATTACCAAACCAATCAAACATTATGAACATCACAGTAGAATGCAAGAGTAGACCTGAAGGTAGCAAACCTAGAGCATTGCGCCGTGAAGGATTGATCCCTGCTGCTTTATACGGACATGATGGAGCTAACTCTGTCTCCTTGACCATACCTGCTAAAGAAGCACAAATTTTGCTCAGACAAGCAGCGATCAACAATACTCTAATTGATTTAAAAATTCCAGATATTTCCTGGCAGGGCAAGGCTTTAATTAGAGAAGTACAAGCTCATCCCTGGAAAAGAACTCTCAATCATCTCAGTTTCTTTACGGTTTCTGCTAAACAACAGGTAGAAATTGTTGTACCAGTAATGCTCGTGGGGAAAGCTGCTGGTACTAAGGAAGGCGGAATTGTTGAGCAAATTATGACGGAATTAAAAATTAGCTGCTCTGCAGATAATATTCCCGAATCAATCGAAATAGACGTATCCAATTTTGAAATTGGTAGTCTTTTACACGTAGGAGAAGTAGTTTTACCAGAAGGGGTTACTGCTCTAGAAGATTCTGAGCGTACTGTTATTGCCATTGTTGCACCAGCGAAAGCGACTGTCGCGGGAGAAGCGGGAGAAAGTACAGAAACACCTGCAATCTAGTTTCAGATATAACACTTAAACTTGTGAGAGCGTTTATTTATCAATCATTATTACCAGAGATGTTACTTGTCTCTGGTTTTTTCTGGTTTTGAAAATAGAAATACCGAATTTGTATTGATTAACCAGACTTAGACTGATGTAATATCAATCGATTTCCAGCAGGATCGCAAGCGTAAATTTCTTTTCCATGAGAAGCCTCGATTATTTCCCCTGGAGGAGGATAGCCCATCTGAGTAAGAGTTGCGATCGCTTGAGTCAAATCTTCAACTTCTAGGCAAATACTCATACTACTACCAAGATTATTAAATTCTGCTTGACGCTCTAATTTAGGTTGGAAAATTGCTATACGTATATTTTTCAGCTTATATTCAGCATAAACTAAAGGACGATAAATAGTAGGCTGTTGTTGGAAAAGTTGGCTATAAAAATTAACTGAGGTCTCAATATCATTAGTGGCAATAGTTAAAAAAGCATCAAAATAATTAAAATTCATTTAATCTGAAAATTCATCAATAAAAAACTTTTATATCTGAGAGAATGTATCTAAATTATCAAACTATTTAAACAAACTGTGGCTAGGTTAACTTCTATACTAGCTACCGTTTTATAATATTTAAATATGACAATATAGTTCTATGTTAAGTAATATAAAACACATATATGAAAATTAATCAGATATTCGTGAGATTAATAGAAATACTATCGAAATTTTATTAATGATCATCATAATTTACAGCGGTATTCAAATATATTAAGAATACTTGATATTGATGATCTAACAGCTGTGGAGATATGGATGTGTACTTGACTACTCTGCACACCGCTGTATATAATCACTTCTTTAAAATAGTTAATTCCATTTATACTTATTTGTGATATGTCGTCTTGTTTTTTCCGTAGAAACACTTACTGTTCCGTAGAAACACTGATGTTGAGATCTTCAATCAGATTTATATTTTTAACTAGCAACTTGGCTTAATATATTACTATTACTCAAATGATCACAGTCTTAATAGTAGACGATCAAAAAACTGTTCAAGAAATTCTGAGAAGCTATATAGAACCAGAATCAAGCCTAGAAATGATTGGTTGTGCTAATAATGGTCAAGAGGCTTTAGATTTAGTTAAGGAACATCGACCAAACATTGTTTTGATGGATATTGAAATGCCTGTAATGGATGGATTAACAGCTACTCGAATAATTTCTGAACAGTTTATCGATACCAATGTATTAATTATTAGTGTTCATAACGAAGACACATATTTAAATACGGCTTTACAAGTAGGTGCGAAAGGATATCTCTTAAAAAATACCCCTGCTCAAGAATTGATTAATGCAATTTATTCTGCTTATAAAGGATATTTTCAGTTGGGTCCTGGGCTACTAGAAAAATATCTTCATAAAGTTACTGAATCACAATCTAATTATCAGGAACTTGAGCAACTAAAATCGATAATGTTGCAGCAGTCTCAGTTTTTAGAAAACTTCAGAAGTGAATCTGGTACAGAGTCGAGAAGCCGTAATGTTAGAGATAAAAGTAGAGACCAGTTGCAACATAAATATGCCAATTTAGAAAAGCAAATGTACTATCTCAATAATCGGTTGGATCAGCTGAGTAAGAGGATTAGTTTTATTCAGCAAGCTGGTGTTTTTCTTACCTTTGTTTGTGCAGTACTGGGAATTTTACTGTTATTATTTGGTTGATCAAAAATGTTTAGCATTCCTCAATATTGATTATTTATTGATTATTTATTATTGAGCGTCGATCGCTCGTCACTTTGTTGCTTATTTATGCTTAATTGATTTTATTCAATAATTATTAATTATTAGGTGTAATTTAAATTTTTTTTCCTTGAATTGAATAATCTAATAGCTCTATGGGGTGTAGTAATTTAATTGGCGAATTTTGTAAGTCTAAATGTTTTTGAATTTGCAGGGAACACCCAGGATTAGGTGAAGCAATCAAACTTGCCCCAGTATTGATTAAATTGGTTGCTTTTTGTCTGCCTAATTCGTCTGCTGTTTCTGGCTGCAACATATTATATATACCAGCACTACCACAGCATAAACTAGCATCAATAGGTTCGCGCAATTTGACACCAGGAATTTTCCTCAACAATTGGCGGGGTTCGAGACTAATTTTTTGCCCGTGCAACAAATGACAGGCATCCTGATAAACGACACTTAATTCTGCTGATGCTAGGGGATGTAATTCTGCGGTTAATTCAATTTTTGATAAAAACTCTTGAACGTCTTTTACCTTACTGGAAAATTCTTGAGCTTTCTCTGCATATTCTGGATCATCAGCTAAGATGTGACCATATTCTTTGAGAGTATGTCCACAGCCAGCAGCATTGATAATAATTGCATCTAGATCTTGATTAATAAAGCTATCAATCATCTGTCTGGCTAAAGTTTGTGCTTGGGCTTCTTGTCCTTGATGGGCTGGTAAAGCAGCACAACATCCTTGACTACGAGGAATTACTACTTCACATCCATTAGCAGTTAATACTCTGACAGTAGCCTCATTAACAGGCGAAAAAAATAGTCGCTGTACACAACCTAAAATCATCCCCACGCGATAACGTTGTTTTCCTTGTGCGGGTATCACTTCAGGTAAATTATCTTGCCAGGAATTAGCTGTAATTGCAGGTAGAATTGCTTCCATTGCTGCTAAACGAGGAGTAAGCTTTTTGAGTATTCCTGTATTGCGCAGTAGCTTTTGTAATCCTGATTTTTGATATAGCCACAGAGGCGCAAGTAGATTACGTAAACGATTGGGATAAGGAAATAAATTAAAGATTAGAATCCTAATTAATCTATCAGAGAGACTTCGAGGTTGATTTCTTTCAATCTGAGGGCGAGTAGCGGCAATTAGTTTATCGTACTCTACTCCAGAAGGACAGGTAGTTACACAAGCAAGACAACCTAAACATGAATCGAAATGCTGGGAAGTTGCCACATCTATAGTTGCCTCACCTTTATTAATGGCATCCATTAAATAGATTCTGCCTCTAGGGGAATCCATTTCTTTGCCAATTATTCGATAACTGGGACAAGTAGCAAGACAAAAACCACAATGGACACAAGTATCTATCAGTTCTGGTTGGGGAGGATTTTTAGCATCAAAATTAGTCATTTACTAAATTTTTTGGTAGTTTTATAGAGAAATTGTCAGCTATTTAGCTAATAGCTGTTAGCTTTTGTGTTCAAATTGTTATCTTGATTTCAGACAAGCTATTAATCACACCAAAAAGCGATCGCCATTAAGAATGTTTTGTGGATCGAACTGATTTTTGATAGCTTGCATAGTTTTGAGAGCGTTACCTGAATAGCCCCAGATATCTATTTCTTGCTTAATTGATTTGGGTGCATCGAGAATAGTTAAGAAGCCGTAGTTTTTTTGGCAATACGATCGCATTTGGGGAATAATCTCATTGTCGATATTTTTGAGCTTCAATTGACCGATACCACTACTGGCGTGAATTCTAACAGCTAGATCGCGATCGACAACCTGTTTTAATTGTAGAAAATTTAGGGCAGCATTGGGAGCAATGCCTATTTTGCAGGTAATCGTTGTCTTTGAATCGCTAATACCAGCTATTTTGGCGCATTTTTGCCATAATTCCATTTCAGCTTGGGCTTGATAATTACTGGTAGTTAAATTTAGCTGTTGAGCGATCGCTTGTACTTGTTCTATTTGTTGCTTAATACTTTCAGGAATAGTTTGCCAGCGCACTATTAAACCAATATCTCTAGCTAACCCTAGTTGTTTTACTATTGAGGCAGAAAGTAAATCAATTGCCGTAGGAGTTAAACCAGAGTTACGAATAGTTTGGCTAGCTTGAGCAATTTGAGCAGCTTTTCCTGTTAACAGTAGAGTCTGGGAAGTTGCAATCAAAGGATAGGTACGAAAAGTAAGTTGAGAGATAATGCCCAAAGTACCATAAGCCCCCGTAAATAATTTCATTAAGTCATAACCTGCAACATTTTTGACAACTCTACCTCCTGCTTTAGCAATTTCGCCATCGGCGCGGACAAAAGATAATCCCAGCAACAAATCACGAATACCACCGTAACGCTGTCGCCAACTTCCTGTATCTGCTGTAGACACGATGCCACCTAGGGTTGCAGTTTCAGGATAGGTAGGATCGATAGGTAAAAATTGATTTTGCCCTCGCAATGTTCTTTGAAGCTCGGCTAATTTCATTCCTGCTTCGACAGTTACTGTCAAGTCTCCTACGGCGTGTTCAATCAGGCGATCGCATTTTTGAGTACTAACTACTAGTTGAATATCTTGACTCAAATTACCCCAGTTCAATTTACTGCCACTCCCGCAGATTAAGATACGCCAGTGATGTTGAGATGCTTGTTTGACTATCGTGGCGAGGTTATCTGTTGTCTGAGGAAATACCAAATAAATTGGAGTTTTAGTTTCTGTTACTGCTTGGTTGATCTTAGTTTGCCAATAAACATCAGCTTTACTTAGTTCAACTAATTCTGTATTGCTATCGATGAGCAATTTTAATTGGCTGGCGATCGCAGTTGTCATATTTTAGCTCTTAGCTTTTTGCTCTTAGACGGGTGATCTAAATTCCTAAATTTATTTTAGATGACCCCCCTTCTTTTAGCCTTTAAGATGTTTACTTCTGACATGACTTTATTATTTTATTGTCTATTATTCTATGTTAAATATCGTCCATTTTGAGAAATAGAGTTGGCTAATTAAAGATTAAATTTTGCCTAATTACTTAGATTGTAAAACAAATAAGTGCATTTTTTTTTCTGGCACTTATTGGTATTTTTTAATAGTAACTATTAATAATAATCTCATCTAGTTTTAAAGTTTTAAGGCAACAGTAGATTTGAATTAGTTAAGCTAATCGCCATTAACTAGGTAGAGAAACAGATCTAGCAATTATTAGATATCGGAATAACTTTAATTGACAAAAATATAATAATTGCTAGCAAAATAATTATATTGCTGTTTGTATTATTAGTAGAATCACTGATAAATAATAATCTGGTTGACGTTTAGAGCGATCGCGTTTTAGCTAAAGAAAAGTGTAAATAATTTACCTAAATAAATAGTTAGAGGAGTTGCAAAATTGCCACAAACTAATGTTACCGTAACTATTGAAAATCTCGCTCCAGAAAATGGAACATTCATTACTCCTGTCTGGGTCGGGTTTCACAATGGAGGGTTTGATACTTATGACCTTGGTAGACCAGTATCTCCAGGATTAGAAAGTTTAGCCGAAGATGGCGCAACAGATGGTATTTCGCAAGAATTTCTGGCAAGTGGTAGTGGTAGAGTTGATGGCACTCTAATTGGTGTTGATGGTATTGAAGGTCCAATCGATCCAGGAGAAAGTGTTAGTCAGACTTTTTCTTTAGATAGCGACGATCCCAATAGTCGCTTTTTTAACTATGCTTCAATGGTCTTACCATCTAATGATGCTTTTATTGCTAATGGCGATCCTGCTGCTATTCCCATCTTTGATGAAGAAGGCAACTTTATTGGTACAGATTTTATTGTCTATGGCGATCGAGTATTAGATGCAGGAACAGAGATAAACGACGAAGGTTCAGACAGCACTGCTTTCTTTGGTCAGGCTGAACCTAATACAGGCGAAACCGAAAACGGAGTAGTAGAATCTCATCCTGGGTTTATTGAAGGGGGAAGAATTCTCAGTGAAGATGGTAGCGATCCTAATGCAGTCGCACCTTTTACTAATGCTGATTTTACTGAACCTGGATATCAAGTAGCCAGAATTAGCGTGCGCAATACCGACGAACCTTTACCCCCACCCCCAGACTTAGTAGAAGTCACGGTAACTATTGAAAATCTCAGTCCAGAAAATGGAACAGCCTTAACTCCCTTATGGGTTGGTTTTCATGACGGTAACTTTGATACTTACGATCGAGGTAGATCTGCTTCTGTTGGTTTCGAGAATTTGGCTGAAGATGGAGATACTTCTGTAATTTCAGCAGAATTTCTCAATAGTGGTGCCGGATTTATTGATGGCACAATCACTGGAGATGAGGGAGCAAATCCAGGAATTATAGATGTAGGAAAAACCACTACCCTGACTTTTACTGTCGATCGCTCTTTGGCAAGTAGTCGTTACTTCAACTATGCCTCGATGATACTGCCGTCTAATGATGCTTTTATCGCTAATGGCGATCCTCTAGCTCATGAAATATTTGATGAGGATGGTAACTTTTTAGGTGCAGATTTTGTTGTTTCTGGCGATCGAGTATTAGATGAAGGAACAGAAGTAAACGACGAAGGTTCAGACAGCACTGCTTTCTTTGGTCAAGCTGAACCCAATACGGGAGAATCCGAAAACGGAGTTGTACAGTCTCATCCTGGTTTTGAACCAGGAGGTAGAATTTTAAGTTCTCCTGATTTCGCCAATGGTGACTTTACTACTGAAGACTACCAAGTAGCGAGAATAACTGTTACTGCTGAAGGTCTATCCACAGAATCGCTAGATGATGATATTGAAGTTTATCGTTTTTTTAATAACGATCTGCAACTAGAGTTTTATACTACTTCGGAATTTGAGCGAGATTCTATATTAGAAAACCTTCCTCAGTATGAACTACAAGGAGTTTCTTTTATCGGTGCGCCCGAACCAACAGAAGGCGAAGATAGTACTGGTATTAGTCCTGTGTATCGTTTCTTTAATACCAATACAGGGATGCATCTTTATACAGCATACGAAGAAGAACGAGCTTCCGTGTTAGAAAAGCCTAATTATGTATTTGAAGGAATTTCTTATTATGGTTACGATACACAAGAAGCAGGAACAGTTCCTCTTTATCGTTTCTATAATCCAGGGTTAGATGCTCACTTTTATACACCCTCAGCCGAAGAAAGAGATATTTATCTTGAGTCTCCTGATTATCAACCAGAAGGCGACGAGAATGGTATTGCTTTCTATGTTGAACCTGCACCAGAACTATAACGAGTAACTAATTTTAACAAAAGCTATTGGTGACAAGTTCAAACCAAATTTTATTAAAAAAGCTAATACTGAGATCTTGCACCTAATATGTAATCGATCTGTCATATTAGGGTAAAGGGCAAAGGTTAAAGGGAAAAGGACATTAAATTGATTATCAAGTCCAAAATATTCAGTTTTTTTGTAAGGCGTGCAAGATGTGAGCGACCAAGGGGCGCGAAAAACGCTCCCGCAATATATGAAAGAAACACAAAAATCAAATTAAAAAGTTAATAACTTATACACTAAAAAAGTACCATGACAGCAAAGACCGTCATTACACTGGTG
>JASJDX010000405.1 GCA_030064975.1 Pleurocapsa sp. MO_192.B19 | reverse complement strand
TTAGGTGATTTCTGGCAAAGAAATTACCAGTAAAGTTAGTCGAAGATTATTGTGAGAGATATTTCTAGATTACTGAATTGGTAAAATATTTCTCAGAAATCACCTTAGAGCTAACTTAATAAAAAAAGCCAAGTTTTGATAACCCTTGCCCTGTAAGCTTTATAAGTTCGTTGATAAAACTGTCCGAACTATTGATACCATAAAAAACTGTTGCAAGAGATGTCATGAACTAGCGTTCACAACCCAGGGATGAAAATAGAATAATCTATGAATTTGCTTTGTTCTAGCCTCTATTTTCAAGCTAGTTCTAATCAAATACAGTTAGCAGAGATATGAGATGTACGAGAATCAATATCACCTGTAGGATGGGCAGTTAAAATAACCTCTCCTGCTTTTGTAACCATTACTCCCCTGGCAGGAGTAATATCTCCAATGCTAGTAGGAATAGGTTGGAAATCTAGATACTGAGCTTGTTCATTTTGAGTACTAGTTTGCCCCTTTACCAATACAGAGTCAGCGATCAATGGTTCTGTTGGTTCGGCAGGGATACCACCTCTGCCTTTAATCGTTAGACCATTAGACTGTTCCGCAATGCGATCGCTCCGACAGGCTTGAGCAGTTGTTTGTTCTGGTGAGACTATATTTTGAGGAGTTTCTACTAATCCCTTCGTTACATCCACATCGGGAGTATTTATAGTTACTTCCCCATCTACACCACCACTCGCATCGATATCGTTAGTGCGATCGCTTTGAGGACGGACTTGGATACCAAAAATACCTTCGGCATCAATAGTAATTCGACCTCCCATACCTTCTCCAGCACTAGCAATAATATCGCTATTTTGATTGGGGCTGGCGTAGTTATCTTAGTTTTGATATCATCCCTAAGTATCTGTCCTCGTTAAATAGTCAGGAATTTATCTTCTCAAGACAGTAGGTAAGATGAACCTTTAGCTAAAGGCAAAATCACAAATCATTATGTATGCAAATCTGTAATCTCAATGACTTCAAAAAGTGCTAAATCCCGATTATCTACTAATTAGTGCATAGATTGTCTTGTTGAGTTAAAGTGACATCTTCACCGATGGTAAAGTGGGTAATCACATTCATTGCATTGGGAAATTCAACATTATCAATTCTGAATTGATAGTTACCTTCTCTACAAAACGATGTTGTCACCAGCTAATTTAGCAAAGAACCAGTCATTTCCTTCTGCACAAATAAGGCGATCGCCAATTCCCAGAATAAAATTATCACTACATAGGATTAAAAATTACCCCTATCTTTATCTGCCCGATTTCTAGGGTCATCTTCTGTAAAAATTTTCAACTTAACTCATATTTATCAATGGTTCGGACAATTTTTAGAAACAGTGAGTGATGGCTTCTACAGTAAAATTAAATGGGTCGAGGGAGTCACGGATTTAAAGCTGGAAGCAATTGGAAAATTGCGTTGGGATGCCAATCTACGTTACCCCTATCAAGACGAGTATTCAGGAGGAGGTAGACGGCGCAAATATGCTGGCGAAGTTGACTTAACTGACTACAGTAGTTTCGAGTTGGTCACTCAATTATCTGATGATGTAGATCTTTATACTGCTGTGGTTTGGTCTATCAGTCTCCTTTAATTAAATCCCATCCCAACTACTCCAGCTTTTATGACTACGGAGCTATTGCTGCTTAATTTTGTCCGAACCATTGAAATATTGAAAGTTAATTATTAATGGTTTTTAAAAATAGATCTTACTGGTTAAAAAATGCTCATGTTCCAAGTTGTCTGATTAACTTGGATGATTATAGACAACAGACAAGGGAAGGTTTGTCTTTAGTTGACTTAAAAATTAGTAATGGTGAAATTGAACAAGTTTTAGCTGCCAATACTATAGAAGAAAAGATTCCCAGTTTGGATCTACAAAATAAAATTGTTTTACCTTGTTTTATTGATGTTCATACTCATTTAGATAAAGGACATATTTGGGAGCGATCGCCTAACATTAATGGTACGTTTGACATGGCTTTGAATAAAGCGATCGCCGATGCTGAAAAGTATTGGCAACCAGAAGATGTGTATCGTCGGATGGATTTTGGGCTTAAATGTAGTTATGCTCATGGTACACAGGCAATTCGTACTCATATAGATTCCTATGGAGAACAAGCGAAAATTAGCTTAGATGTTTTCCATAGTCTACAATCAGCGTGGCAAGATAAAATCACCCTACAAGCGGTTAGTCTGGTTAGCCTAGATTACTATCAAACTCCTGAGGGAGTAGCCTTAGCAGATAAAATTGCCCAGATTGGCGGGATATTAGGCGGGGTTGCTTTTCAAAATCCAGATTTAGATGCTCAACTGGATACAGTATTTACCTTAGCCAACGCGAGAAACCTTGATTTAGACTTCCATGCGGATGAAAACGGCGATCCCAACTCGATATGTCTGCAAAAGATTGCTCGGGCTGCTATACGTAATAATTTTGAGCAACAGATTACCTGTGGACATTGTTGTAGTTTGGCGGTGCAGTCTCCTGATGTTGTCAGCAAAACTATTGAATTAGTTAAACAGGCTAAGATTGCCATTGTTAGTTTACCGATGTGCAACCTGTATCTACAGGATCGTCAAGCAGCAAAGACTCCTTATTGGCGGGGAGTAACCAGAGTAAGAGAATTACAACAGCATGATATTCCCGTGGCTTTTGCCAGTGATAACTGTCGCGATCCCTTTTTTGGCTTTGGCGATCATGATGTTTTAGAGGTATTTGAACAAGCAGTTAAGATTGCTCATTTAGATACGCCTTATGCCAACTGGATCGAAAGCGTGACTAACACTCCTAGCAATTTAATGGGGTTAAGTAATCTAGGGAAAATATTAGTCGGGAATCAAGCAAATTTAATTATCTTTACTGCACGTTACTTTAGTGAGTTATTATCCCGTTCACAAAGCGATCGCATTATCATACGCAATGGAAAACAAATTGATACTCAACTTCCTGATTATAGTGAACTAGACGATCTTATTAATTAGCAGTTATTAGTAAGATACACCTAAAAGATTTAAAATGTAATTATAATAACGACAATATATATTCAGCAGCAGCAATTCCAGACAGTACTGCACCTTCAATTTTGGGCGCAACAAAAGCATCTCCTGCCATCACTAAAGGTAATTCTGTCAAGGCTAAATAAGGTTCACTATAAAATGTTTTGGGTAGACTGTAACGCCAGCGATGTACTTGATATTTAATTACTGATGAATTCAACCAAGAAGATGCAACCGTAAATAATTTCTGGGCAATTTCTTCATCACTACTATTCCAATGAGCATCACTAAAACTAGGACTAGCGTGGAGAGTGACAGCATAACCATGGGGAGAAATACCTTTTTGATGATTAGAAGCCAGCCAAACTAGAGATTCATCTTCTAAAGCTAAACCACCTGGGGTCGGAATGTTACTAGGTTTTTCTAACAAAGCCAAGATCGCAATGCAACTATAGTAACTAATTTTCTTTAGAGACGCTTTAATATCTGGTGGTAAAACTACTGAGGAACTGCCTAATAAATCTAGAGATTGAGGTACGGGAGGAGTCATAACTAGAAAATCTCCCCTAAACTGCTGATTACTTTCTGTTTCTATTCGCCATTGGGTATCGTAGTTTAATTTAACTACTTTGGTACTATGGCGCACATCTAAATCTTGTGCCAAATACTTAGCAATACCGCGAGTACCATTTATGCCACAGTAGCGTGGTTTTCCATCCATTTCGCTAAAACCCTGACACCATTGTTTAATTACTCCCTGTTTTAGCCAATCATCTACCCATACTTGGAACTTTGTTTGCTTAACACTAAAATATTGTGTGCCATAGTCGAATACACCCTCAATAGTTGCAGAATGCTTTACACGACGAGTAGCTAAACGCCCACCAATTCCCTTTCCCTTATCTAATATCGTTACTTTTATTCCTCTACGTTGCAAGAGAGTGGCGGTAATTAATCCTGAAATTCCACCACCAATAACGATACAAGAAGAACTATTTTTAAATTTTTTAAGCTCGTTTATAAGCATATTTA
The DNA here is from genome assembly GCA_030064975.1 of Pleurocapsa sp. MO_192.B19. Classification (GTDB taxonomy): domain Bacteria; phylum Cyanobacteriota; class Cyanobacteriia; order Cyanobacteriales; family Xenococcaceae; genus Waterburya. The sequence goes on along the minus strand of JASJDX010000405.1, from coordinate 2,074 downwards.
AGTACATCACCAGAAAAGGAGCAAAACCCTCTTGTCATAATTATTTGAGTGTCTTTTAGCTGAGATCTCTCAAACCTATAAATAGCAATGTTTGATTCTTATCTCCCTACTTTAGTTATAGAGAAATATACCTAGTGTATCAACGAAAGTTAGAGGGTTTGTATATCTTTTGTTGAGAGTAGATTTGAGACGTTTATCAGATGTTTGCATTCTGACAAATTTATAAGATTAACTCATCGGTACACCACCTTTGAAAGGCGGTGCCTGCGCTAAAGACATTATTCAGGAAAAACAAAAATGATATATAAACAATCTCAATACTTGTCAATTAAAAATAAAGCTGCCCTAACACAACTAGAAAAACCCAATTTGTTTTTAAGCATATCAACAGCCATCATTATTTTACCTCTAATGATCCCGCTAATGTTATTAAGCTTGGTAGTTTCAAATCGGCAATGGAATAATTTTTGGGATGAATTTTTAGGGTAGTATCACCCTGATTACCTTTAAGTAATAGTTATTCTCTTTAACTTAAACATCGTAGTTAATTTGAGATTACATAGTTTTTTACAAAAATAAGTAAATAATATTAGTTGCAAATTTACTTAAGTAATAATACTCATAGGGAAATTAATATGTTTTTGACATCTAACATTATCGGTAAATATCGCCATTCAGCAATGATTTTAGGATTGGCTTTAACTTTCTCTGGTGTATTCACTCTTGGCTCGCAAGCTGCTAGTGAATTTGATAAAAATACTTATGCTAGTGCGCAATTAAGTATAGATAACCTTGATGTCGATAGTACAGTTAATATTTCTCAGAAAGAGACTATTATCGCTTCTAATCTTCAAGTCCTCCCTGCTACGATTAATTTGGTAAAACAGTTTGAAGGTTTCAGTCCTTATTCCTATCTTGATACCAGTGGCTTACCAGTTATTGGCTATGGACAAACAAGAATTAACGGTAGAACTGTTACGATGGGACAATACATTGCTCAAGCTCAAGCTGATGCTTCTTTAGAGCAAGAATTAGAAGATATTCAACGTATTGTACTGAATCATGTAAAAGTAGACTTAAACCCCCATCAATTAGGTGCATTAACTTCGCTAGTTTTCAATGCTGGTACAAGAATAGTAACTAATAGCACGCTAGTTAGAAAGCTTAATTCTGGGGATTATGCTGGGGCGGCAAGAGAGTTTCCTCGTTGGAATAAAGCTCACCAAGGAGGACGTTTGGTTGTATTTCCTGGTTTAACTAAACGTAGACTTGAGGAACAAAAGCTATTTTTAACTCCTTACAACAAAATAGCAAGTAATTGATAATAGGTGAGGTACAAAATTTTCCGTTGCCTAGCTTCTCGCTTTGCAAGTACTCAGCACTTTTTGACCGAGGTGTACCTCACACTTATCGAGAAACGCTATATTTAGTTATTAGGTTTGAGCTTCTTGTTTTCTTCTTCTTTCAAATAAGCAAATACAGACTTGTCACCAATATCAGGATCGATCGCCTGGATCATTTTTCTGATTGCAAATACACTAAAGCCAATTGACCAAATTCCCAATAATGCTTGTTCCATTTCTACAGGAATAATCCCCGCTATATGTCCTAATAACAAGAAGGGGACAATGGGGGTAAGAATTTTAGTTTCGATGCGATTAAAACAGAAAGCTTCTTTAAAATAAATTCCTGTTAAAGCAGCAAAAGTAAAACCTGTACCAAATAGAGTCCAGGGATGGTTATAGATATATAGTGCTAAAGGTTCATTGCTAGAAACAGCGATCGCAATTGTGGCAACTGTACCAATAACCCAAAAGCCTTGCAGCACTAGATGTAGTGCCTTCATGTAAATATGAATATAGACCAAGCTAACTCCTAAACCCAAAGAAAATAGAGCAAATAAAGGTGTAATAGCTGGTAAAGCTGCTATACCTTGAGCAAAAAAGAGATTACTGGCGATCGCAAAGCTAGCAGCGGCGATCACCAACCCTGCACGATAAATAATTACTTCCAGGCGATCGCTTTTAGTAATTGTATACTCACCAAATTGTCCTTGATAAGTCTTTGGTTCTTG
>JASJDX010000014.1 GCA_030064975.1 Pleurocapsa sp. MO_192.B19 | reverse complement strand
CTGAATCGATTTACATGGTTCCTCAGTTAGTTCCCAATTGACTTTAATCTCTCAAACAACTGCTGTTACTTGATTCTATCTTCTTTATTTCCTTTATTGTTTCTCAAATAAGCGAACCGTGAGTATTGAATTTCCCTACGGTTATACTAAATCCTGTTGAAATACATCATTTAAAAGATAGGTGAAGTTAGAGGTCAAAAGGCTTTGATCCTCGTTAAGACTCTCAGCTTAGAAGTATACTTTGAGAATCGGATTTAGTATTATTTGTCCCGAAATAAAGCAAAAAGTCGCGGACACTATATCTAGATACCCCGCGACTTTAAGACAATTATTTATTCAATTTAGCTACAAAGCTTAAACGTTAGCCGTTTCTGCTTTTTTAGCTGTGAGCTTTTCGTAAGTTTCACGCATTTTTAGACCAACTAATACTTGGAATAAACCAGTTCCGTTTTTAGAACCAGGATAATCTTTGTGTTTGAGTAACAGTTCAGTCATTTCACCGTAGTGATCTGTGCTGGTGTTACTCAAGTGACTCTCAATATAAATCATCTGTTCGAGGTTACCAAATTCACCATCTACCTCTAAGATTGAAACCTCGTGATTGTAGAAACTATCGGGACCATAGTACATTTTGATACCTGGGATAGGACAAGTGAGTTTACGTCCGCAAGGCCGCCAGTGAATAGTCGATCCTTCGTCAAACAGATAGACAGTATCGAAGTTTTCTACGCCTTCTTTTTGAATTAAACGAACTCTGAGTAGGTCGCTATCTTTGTCTTCCACTAACTGAGTTGGCAATACTTGAATTACTACATCAGCAAATTCTCTTTGTACTTCGATGTAGGCTTTAAAATCTGGTTCACGAGCTTTAATAGAAGCTAAGATATCTTCATAAGTGTGACCCCTTTCATCCATATCACGTTGAATCTTCCACTGGATTTTAACTTCGTCGCTAATATCAAGATATACGCCAAAGTCCACTAGTTCACGGACTCTCTCATCATATAGCGGGTGTAGTCCTTCGATTACAACTACTTTATTAGGTTCAACTCTTTCGGGGGGATCTAGTTCACCAGTTTCATGATTATAAATTGGCTTATCGATCGCATTACCTTCTTTAAGAGACTTAATTTGCTCGTACATCAGGTCAAAATTATTAGCTTTAGGATTTAAAGCTGTAACACCTGCTGCTTTTCTACCTTTGCGATCGAGACTATGATAGTCATCCAGACAAATTACAGTCATAAATTCTTCGCCAAACAAATCAGTTAAGCGACGAAGAAATGTGGATTTACCACATCCGGAGTCTCCTGCTACTCCGATAAGCACCACTCGGTCAAAATCAGCGGTCATAAAATTCCTCTTCTACAAAACTAATATTTAACCCATAATTATTAAGCAAGCTCTTGGAGCTAATCTACAGATACACTGACCTGTGACCCATTACTAATTCAGAAAATCAAAGTTTAATTTTCTGGCACGATACTAGAGACACACAGGTCTACATGCTCCTATAGTTGCTCAAAATCCTTTCCCATAAAGACTGAGAAAATTGACTTGAGAACACTTAATCCCTAGCTAGTTAATTGAGTATTAAATGCTAACTACTAATATTGATGAATCTTACCAGAAGCCAACCACCTCTACAAGAGAAAATAGCTTAAAGTTCCTCTGTTCTAACCGATAAATTAGCTGCTACTTTTTAGTTTAGCAGTTTTAAAAAAAAGTAAAAATGAATTGAAAACTACAGATCAAATCTAGCCAAGAATGTATCTTGTGTTTTAGGGCTAATTTCTGATGCTACTTTCACCCACAATTTTCCTCTATCATCAATCAAGAACAGTCGCTCAATGATAGTCTATTAATACAATACAAACACTCTAAACTACTTTTCTTTCTTCGTTACTCACTAAAAAAATGAGTACGGAGATCAATCAGTTATGTAAAGTATTTAATAGTCTAAGTTTAAATTGGGGGAAAGTTCACGTAATGTACAATTCTAGTTCAGCGTTTTCTAGTAGCAACACTCAATATAAAAATCGTGTATTCATTTACGAGGTGGAAGGTCTATCTCAGAATGGCAACGATGGTAGTCTTAATGCACCCATTCGTAGTAGCGGTACTGTGTTGATAACCGTTCCATACAGTCGAATGAATCAAGAGATGCGCCGCATCAATGGTTTGGGTGGAAAAGTAATCAGCATTAAGCCTTATGGTAATGACATACCAGCACAAACCAGTCAACCCGCACCTCAGCAGCAAGCAGCTAATAATAAAAAATCTATGACTCAAGCAAAACCTAAAAAAGATAAGAAAAAAGTTCCCGTTAATATTTATCGCCCTAAAAATCCTTACATTGGCAAATGTACCGAAATCTACGATCTAGTCGAAGAAGGTGGTGTTGGGACTTGTCGTCACATGACGTTTGATCTTTCTGGTGGAGATTTACACTACGTTGAAGGTCAAAGTATTGGTATTGTTCCTCCAGGTGAAGATGACAAAGGCAAACCGCACAAGCTAAGACTATATTCTATTGCTTCTACTCGTCACGGAGATAATTTAGAAGATAAAACTGTATCTTTGTGTGTACGTAAATTAGAATATCAAGACCCCGAAACAGGGGAACACGTAGAAGGTGTCTGCTCTAGTTTCTTGTGTAACCTTAACCCTGGTGATGATGTAGCTATTACTGGTCCTGTGGGTAAGGAAATGCTGCTACCTGATGATGAAGACGCCAACGTGATCATGATTGCCACAGGAACTGGTATTGCTCCTTTCCGTGCTTATTTATGGCGTATGTTCTTAGAAGGAGATAAAAACCCTGACTATAACTTTAAAGGTTTGGCTTGGTTATTCTTTGGTATTCCCAAAACTCCCAATATTCTTTACAAAGAACAATTAGAAGAACTAGCGGAAAAATATCCTGATAACTTCCGTCTAGACTATGCCATCAGTCGTGAGCAAAAGAACGCAGAAGGTGGCAAAATGTATATTCAACACAAAATTGCTGAACACGCCGATAAACTTTGGGAACTAATTCAAAATCCTAAAACTCACACCTATATCTGTGGTTTAAAAGGCATGGAAGGCGGCATTGACGAAGCACTTAGCGCAGCAGCAGATAAGCATGGCGTTAACTGGGATGAATACCGTAAGGCGATGAAGAAAGAACATCGTTGGCACGTTGAAACTTACTAAAATCTTTTTTTGAATGCCCCGCCGCATTCCGTGGTTCAACCTAACATTCTGTCTTAGCAAGACTAAAATTTAGTACCAAAGAATATTAACTGCATCGCGTCTACCAAATCATCAGGGTAGGCGCGTTTGTTTTATGGCATTGCTTACTCAAAGTATGTAAGTTGAGGAGAATATTGTTTGAGCTTTTAGCTGTCGGTTCTTAAGCAGTTCTCAAACAGTGTGTCTTTAAGACTATGATTTTTGGTAAATATTGGACTGAAAATGAGAATTACGTTAAATTTAGTTAAGCTAGAGGTAATATAAAGAAAATAAACTTGACAAAAAAAGTGTTTTTGCAATTTGAAGTACAAAAGTAGAGTTTACTAAATGCTGAATTCGATATTTGCCTAAGCCAGAAGGTAACGATGATTTGGCATAGATTACTCCGCTGTAAAATGACGAGGTACTCTGTGACTAATGGTCAAGCAAGCAACCTTAAGTCAATACCTGAAAGAACAAAAAAATAATCTTAAAAATATTCAATCTTAGAACAACAATTACCTTATGAAAAACTTTTCGTGGAGAATCGTATTACTTTGGACATTACCTTTGTTGGTAGTGGGCTTTTTCCTTTGGCAAGGAACTTTTTCTACTCCAACTGCTAGCAGTAGTAGCTTAAGTGGCAATACAGCTAGTACTCGTATGACTTACGGTCGTTTTTTAGACTATTTAAACTCAGGACGAGTCAGTTCAGTAGAACTATATGAGAATGGTAGAACTGCGATTGTTCAAGCAATCGATCCAGAATTAGACAACCGCATACAAAAACTCAGAGTTGACTTACCTGCTAATTCACCTGAACTAATTACTAAATTACGGGATGCTGATGTTAACTTTGATTACCATCCTGCTAGTAATGACGGTGCAGTTTGGGGACTTTTAGGTAATCTCATTTTCCCAGTTATTTTAATTGGGGCATTATTTTTCTTGTTCCGTCGTTCCAACAATATGCCTGGTGGTCCTGGACAAGCTATGAGCTTTGGTAAATCTAAAGCCAAGTTCCAAATGGAAGCTAAAACAGGCATCATGTTTGATGATGTGGCAGGTATTGACGAGGCAAAAGAAGAACTGCAAGAAGTTGTTACTTTTTTAAAGCAGCCAGAAAGATTTACCGCAGTTGGTGCAAAAATTCCTAAAGGCGTACTTCTAGTTGGTCCTCCTGGAACTGGTAAAACTCTTTTGGCTAAAGCGATCGCTGGTGAGGCAGGGGTTCCTTTCTTCAGTATCTCTGGTTCTGAATTCGTCGAAATGTTTGTTGGTGTGGGTGCGTCTCGTGTCCGTGACCTATTCAAAAAAGCCAAAGAAAATGCTCCTTGCTTGATCTTTATCGATGAGATTGATGCGGTAGGTCGTCAGCGTGGTGCTGGTATTGGTGGCGGTAACGATGAGAGAGAACAAACTCTTAACCAATTACTGACCGAAATGGATGGTTTTGAGGGCAATACAGGTATTATTATCATTGCTGCTACTAACCGTGCTGATGTCTTAGATTCCGCTCTCATGCGTCCTGGTCGTTTTGACCGTCAGGTAATGGTAGACAACCCCGATATTAAAGGTCGCCTAGAAATCTTAGAAGTTCACGCTCGCGACAAAAAAATCGCTCCTGAAGTTTCTTTAGATGCGATCGCTCGTCGTACTCCTGGTTTCTCTGGGGCAGATCTAGCTAACTTACTCAACGAGGCAGCTATATTAACTGCTAGAAGACGCAAAGAAGCGGTTACCATGCTAGAGATTGATGATGCGGTAGACCGCGTTGTGGCTGGTATGGAAGGTACTCCTTTGACCGATGGCAAGAGTAAGAGATTGATTGCTTATCACGAAATTGGTCACGCGATCGTTGGTACTCTGGTTAAAGATCATGACCCTGTACAGAAAGTCACTCTTATTCCTCGCGGACAAGCTCAAGGTTTAACTTGGTTTACTCCCAACGAAGAGCAAGGTTTAATTAGTCGCTCTCAGTTAATGGCAAGAATTGCTGGTGCTATGGGCGGTCGTGCAGCTGAAGAAGAAATCTTTGGTAATGACGAGGTAACAACTGGTGCAGGTGGTGACTTGCAGCAGGTGACAGAAATGGCAAGACAAATGGTTACTATCTACGGTATGAGCGATCTTGGTCCCATTGCTTTGGGTGGACAAGGTGGTGAAGTATTTCTTGGTGCTGGTCTAACTTCCCGTGCTGAATACTCTGAAGAAGTGGCATCTCGTATTGACGATCAAGTACGTCAGATAGCTGAACACGGTCATCAATTAGCCTGCAAAATTATCAGAGAAAATCGCGAGGTAATCGATCGCCTAGTTGACTTACTAATCGAAAAAGAAACTATCGATGGCGAAGAATTAAAACAAATTGTTTCTGAGTACACTGAAGTACCCGATAAAGAAAGATTCGTACCTCAAGTCTAACTCTTAATCAATTCCGTTAAATAAATACAGCGGATTGCATCACAAACTAGGACAGCACTTTAAGTCCCTTGAAACGGACTTCGGATATGAGACAGAGAATTGATTCTCTGGCTGTATCAGATAGAAATGTAATCCGCCGTATTTTGGAGGATAGTCTTTAGGCTATCCTTTTTTTTATCCTGATAAATCTTAGAAAAATCAAAGTTAAAGAATTAATGATATCTAACTCAGATAAAGTTTTAGTTGCTGGTGTTACTGGTGGGGTAGGACAGCTAGTTGCTGCCAAACTATTAGCGAAAAACCTGAATGTTCGTGGTTTAACCAGAAACAAAGCTAAAGCCGAATCAATGTTTAATAGCAGAGTCGAACTAGTTGAAGGAGATATCCGTTATCCTCATACTCTGATTGAGGCTACCAACGGCATCAACTATATTATCTGCTGTACTGGGACGACAGCTTTTCCTTCAGCGCGCTGGGATTTTGCTGATTTTTGGCAACCCTCCAATAGTCCTCAAGCTGTAGATGGTGAAGGAGTTAAAAACTTGTTGGCGGCTGCACCCAAAGATTTGAAACGCTTTGTTTTTGTTTCTTCCTGTGGTGTCTTGCGTAAAGATCAGCTTCCTTTTAATATTCTCAATATCTTTGGCGTTTTAGATGCCAAACTTGAGGCAGAAAAGGCGATAACTACTTCTGGTTTATCCTACACAATTATTCGTCCTGCACGCTTAATTGATGGCCCTTATACTTCTTATGATTTAAACACTTTACTTCGCGCCAAAACTGATGGCAAAAAAGCCGTAGTTATGGAGATCGGAGATCGGCTTAACGGTGAAACTAGCCGTGTCGATGTAGCTAATGCCTGCGTCGAATCTCTATTTTATAACACTACAGTTAACCAAGATTTTGCCATAATTAATTCTGGAGATCGCCCTAGTAGCATTGATTGGTCACAACTTTTTTCACAGTTATAGCAATTATAAATAGGTAAATAGAGCAAAAAAATACAAATAACTAGATTCCAAAGCATTTAGCTATAAACTTTTATTCAACTAATAATTAGCAACTAATGATTTAAGGTAATTTATTTTATTTACCAACAAATCAACTATTATTGAATAAGCATTAACTTGTGTAAAAGCAAACTAATCCTCTTCATTGTTTATTAAATTTATAGGCGTGATGTGTAGCGTCTCAACAGAATATGAAATTACCTATTGTTGCTGTTATTGGTAGACCCAATGTCGGGAAATCTACTTTTGTTAATCGTTTGGCTGGAGATCAACAGGCTATCGTCCACGATGAACCAGGAATTACCCGCGATCGCACTTATCGCCCAGCATTTTGGCAGGATCGAGATTTCCAAATTGTCGATACAGGGGGATTAGTCTTTGATGATGATACTGAATTCCTACCTATGATCCGTCAGCAAGCAATGGCAGCACTAGTAGAGGCTTCTGCTGCAATTTTTGTAGTTGATGGTCAATTAGGTTTAACGGCAGGCGATCGCGAAATTGCTGAATGGTTACGTCGTCAATCTGTCCCCGTACTATTAGCGGTTAATAAATGTGAGTCTGTAGAACAAGGTCAGACTCAGGCGGCAGAGTTTTGGGAACTAGGGTTAGGTGAACCTTACCCGATTTCAGCTATTCATGGTAGCGGTACAGGAGAACTATTAGATGAACTGATTACCCATTTACCTCCTGTAGATCAACTGCTAGAGAATGATGAAATCAAAGTGGCAATTATTGGTCGTCCCAATGTAGGTAAATCTAGCTTACTCAATGCCATCACAGGGGAAGAACGTTCAATTGTTAGCCCTGTCTCTGGGACAACTAGAGATGCGATCGACATGATAGTTACACGAGGGGATAAAACCTATCGTCTGATTGACACTGCAGGCATTCGTCGTAAAAAGAATGTCAACTATGGCGCAGAGTTTTTTAGCATTAATCGCGCTTTTAAAGCTATACGACGTTCTGATGTAGTGTTATTTGTGATTGATGTCCTTGATGGCGTGACCGAACAAGATTTAAAACTCGCAGGACGCATTATTGATGAGGGTAGAGCAACTATCTTAGTACTAAATAAATGGGATGCAGTAGATAAAGACTCTGGCACAATCTATCAATACAAGAAGCAAATCATGGATCGCCTGTACTTTATGGACTGGGCTCAAATGATCTTTGTCAGTGCTATAACTGGTCAAAGAGTCCCCAAAATACTAGATTTAGTGGATTCTGCCGCCGAAGAACATCGTCGTCGCGTTAGCACCTCGGTAATTAATGAAGTCTTGGAAGAAGCGGTTCGCTGGCATTCACCTCCTACGACTCGTCAAGGAAAACAAGGCAGAATTTATTATGGAACTCAAGTAAGTTCTCAACCGCCAACTATTGCCTTATTTGTCAATGATCCTAAACGTTTTAATGATAATTATCGCCGTTATATAGATCGCCAGTTTCGCGATCAGTTAGGTTTTACTGGTACACCTGTCCGACTAATTTGGCGTGGTAAAAAGATGCGTGATTTAGAACGTGGTGCAAATAAAGCCACGAAAGTAAAGTAAAAAACCTCCACGTAGAAATTACCAACAGAGTTCCAGAAAAATCTATCGTTCTAAGTAAATCCACTTATATAGAATTAAAATAGAATTTGTTGCTCAATAGCAAATATTTTTTTGCTCGTTACGAGTTACTGTTCTATCTGTAGTTATTCCAACTAATTTCCTAATAGAATTTAAATTACCCCTTAAGGAAATTCACTATAAGAAAATATATGATCGCCAAAAGCTAATAGCTTTTAGCTAAAAAACAGCTTGTAGTTCTAACCAAAAATAACTATGATTCTACTTTGATTAAGTGGAAATACTTAGCTACTAAAACTTTTTACTTTCCCAAATTAGGTATAATGACTATTCAGCTTTGAGATTTTCTCAGCTCAGTGAAATTAATTAATCTATTGCTGCTTGAAAATCATCTTGATTATCAAAAATTTCAAAAGCCTTATCTAACTGGGTAAGCTCAAACATAATACGCACTGAAGGAGCTAAAGAACAAAGACCAAAACGATGCCCCAAATTTTCTGCTAAACGGAAAGCTTTAATCAAAGCCATTAATCCTGCACTATCCATAAACTCTACTGCTTCCATATTTACCAGCAAAGCAGAATCGACTGAGGATTTTACTTCAACAGTCAAACGCTCTAGAAATTCTGAAGCATTAGCCGCACTGAGAAATCCTTGTGGTCTGAAAGTAGTAAACTGTGTACGCAATTTTGTGCTGCTCATGTCTATTATTTCTCGCTCTAGATATTACTTAAAAAAAAAATTAGGTTGATGTCCCAAGAATAATCGGTTAATTTGCGGATATCTACTTTTTTGATCTACTTGAGAGAAACTTTACAGAATCTTGATATAAATATGAAGTATGACTAAACGTTAAAAAAAATGCATTTGAACTTATAGAGTGTACGCTATTTGGCGAATTTTTATGACTAAGATTCATGTCTTAATAACTCTAGATATGAGAAACGCACTATATTTATACTCAATTTTTAGCCTGTTCATATCGGTTAAAATACTGAAGTTTCAGTTGACTTTAGTAGAAGTTTAGTTACCACTGTTTATTTTAGATTAATTTATTATGGTTGAATTTTACCAAACAGTTGGTAATGAAATTTACTAAAAATGAAATTTACTATGGCTAACTACTCTAGATGATTTTTATGGTCATTAGACTAAAAGTCAAATGTAAAAGATAAATGTAAAAAACTAGGACAAAACTTGAATCTTAGGATTCATTATGAAGCAATAATGATGAAAAAATATTTTTTTATATTTAAAACTTATCTTTATTTGCTTGCCAAACCTGCTGAATAAACTTGTTTAAGTATTGTCGACTATATTTTTTATGGACTAAAAATTCATCTGAATCATTATTTAATTTGGGTAAAAAAGAAATAACTTCTGTATCTAAAGCAGGTCTAAATAAAATAATGGGCCACAATAGATCTGAACATGATTGCAAATTAATTAGTCTGGGACTATCAACATTCTGATTACTGTTCAAGTCGGATAAAGTTATGCAGATAGGTCTAAACCAACACAATCCACGTTGATGCACTAGTTGAATCACTTCACCATAGAGACAAGTATATTGATACTCCAGACAGATGATCTGATTTACTTTAAATAGCAAATCTGACTCAGTAATGACTGTATCATCCATAGCTAACTGTGAAAGAAAATAATTTTGCAGCCTAGTTAATTACCAAGACTGGGTCAAACTTTTAATCCATCAAAATCATGATTTTCTGGAACTTTTGGAGCTTGACCCAGATAATATCAGGCGGTTGTTTAAAACCTGCCAACTTAACTTAAGAGATATATTGTAATTCTTTTAGTTTATTGAATATTTTATCGACGCTTTCAGACAATTCTTCGAGATCGGTACGACACTCTACTTCTGGATTTGTAGGTGGTTCATAAGGATCATCGATACCAGTAAACTGTTTAATTTCACCTGCTCTTACTTTTTTGTAAAGTCCTTTAACATCTCGCTCTTCACAGACAGACAAAGGAGCATTGACAAAAATTTCTACAAAGTTTTTAATGTTTGCTCTCATTTCTTCTCTAATAGCGCGATAAGGAGAAATAACAGGAACTAAAACAATTACTCCATTACGAGCTAAAAGCTTCGCTACAAAGCCAATGCGGCGAATATTAGTGTCGCGATCTTCTTTAGAAAACCCTAGATCTTTGGTTAAGTTTTCTCTAATTTCATCACCATCTAAAACTTCCAATTGATATCCTTCGGATTTGAGTTTTGCAGTGAGGGCATCAGCGATAGTACTTTTGCCTGCACCGCTAAATCCTGTAAACCAAACAGTCACTCCATTTTGCTTCATAATTATTTATATTCCTTAAAATGATTTTACACCTCTCAGTATTTTACTTGCTTCGATCGCTTTTGTAATTTTCAAAGCTCTGATCTAGATAAAATCAAGTAAGTAGCGGGGGTAGGCAGAAAAAATTATAAAATCTTTTTTCTACCTCCTGTCTACCATAGCTATTTTCTATTTATTAATTTAGTCTCATCTACTTGAGTTGATTCCTGGCGAGAAAATAATGAACCAAAAAGCTATTTTTCATTTGGCTATTCCAATTAGTAACATTACTCAAGCGAAAAAATTTTATGCTGATGGATTAGGTTGTGCAGTTGGTCGCGAAAACAAGGCAGCAGTTATTTTTAACTTTTATGGTACTCAAGTAGTTGCTCATATTACTCAGCAACCACTAATCAAGCAAGCAGGAATATACCCTCGACATTTAGGTTTAATCTTGCCGACAGAATCAGATTGGCAACAGATAAGGGATCGCGCTCAGGAAAAACAGTTGACTTTTTACCAAAAACCTAAATTACGTTTTCCTAATCAGCTATTAGAGCATTACACATTTTTTCTCGAAGACCCATTTTATAATCTGTTGGAATTTAAGTATTACTATCATCCAGAGGTGATTTTTGGTGGTAGACACTTAAATTCGATTGGAGCAACTTCTCCCTAAAACAATTAGCAGTTAGAAAACAATTAGAAGAAGTAGTTTACTCTCGAAGTAATCTTTTATAATGCTGCACTTAAAGTCATGATGAGAAACATTAAAACGAGTACGGTAAATACTCCTAATAAAAAGCTAATAATAAATAGTATATGTTGTCTTTTTTGAGTAGAGTTTTTGAAGGCAATTCTCGGCTTATATTTTATGATATTAATAGCATTGAAAATGCCATTATTACCTTGATCTGTTCGCAATTTTGTTCTAATTTCTTGCTGAACTTGTGAGTATTGATCGGTTAAATTGATAATGATATTTTCTTGTGATTTAATCGTTTGTTGAAGTTGAAACAAGCCAGATGTTAAATTGGACAAAACATGATTCATTTCCGATACATTGGTCAACTGAGTTGGACATTCGGAATCTTGGGGAACAATAGCTGCAACTTTACTCGGAGTGTATTTAGTTTCCGAAATACTATTATTAGATTTCAAGCTATCCCAATTGCCTAAAATTGGTCCAATTTGAAAAAACCCTTTTTCTGTTAAATGGATAATTTGCGCAATATCTTTAATGCTAGTATTTTTGAGAACATAACCTCTCGCTCCTGCTTTGAGAGCTAGTTCAAGCTGTTGCCGATTATCCTGACTGGTAAATAACAGTACTCTGGTGTCAGGAAAACGTTGAGTAATTATTTGTGTTGCTGCTATGCCATCTAGTTGTCCAGGCATTTCGATATCCATCAACACAATATCAGGCTGATGTTCGCCGATTTGAGCGATCGCTGCCTGACCATTATCTGCTAGTCCAACTACTTGTATATCTACTTCGTTAGCTAAATTAATTTTGAGGAACTCTCTAATACTGATTTGATCGTCAACTATGATAACTGTGGTCATATTAAGGTAAACAACATTATATACGTAAACTAAATAGATATTTTTTAGAGAAATAGAAATAGTAAGCTAGGATAACCTAAACTGTTTTAAGTAAAGATAATTAAAACTAGGTTTATGCAACATATACTGAGTTAATTCTCTTTATATGTACACTTGAGCCTTTATTTGGCTTAAATTTAACAATTTAAACTAATTAGAAAATCTATGATGTTAATTAATTATTGAGTCTAATTTTTTGATTATTTTATGAGAGCGAGCTATTGTTCTAAAAATTCAAGAATTTCACTACAAAAAAATAGAATAAGCAATAATATTTGAACTAACTTTACATTAAAAACATGGATTTTTAAAAAAAGTAAAATCGAAAAGCGATTTTTTTTAACAATTATATATTAATATATGTAAAATGTAATAGATAGAATTAAAGCTTCAATAAAAGCTGCGATATTTTGCCCTAGTACATTTTAAACCTACAGGAGATACTTCATGTTACGACTTGAGCATATAAGTAAAATTTATACTACAGGAGAGGTTTTAAAAGATGTTACTTGGGAAGTAAAACCATCCGAGAGAGTAGGTTTAGTAGGAGTTAATGGTGCAGGAAAATCCACTCAGCTTAAAATTATTAGCGGTGAAATTGAAGCAACTTCGGGAGAAGTAATTCGTCCAACTAGTCTTAAAATTGCCTACCTGACTCAAGAGTTTGAGGTTGAACCAACGCGGACAGTTTACGAAGAATTTTGGACAGTTTTTACTGAAGCTAATGCCATTGGGCAGGAGATGACGCAAATACAACAGGATATGGAGACAGTCGATCCTGATGAGTTAGATAAATTAATTAATAAACTCGATAAACTACAGCGTAAGTTTGAAGCTTTAGACGGCTATACTCTGGATGCACAAATTGAGAAAATACTACCAGAGATGGGATTTACCTCAGAGGACGGCGATCGCTTGGTAAGCTCTTATAGTGGTGGTTGGCAGATGCGGATGAGTTTAGGGAAAATCCTGTTGCAAGAGCCAGATTTGTTGCTGTTGGATGAGCCGACTAACCATTTAGATTTAGAAACTATTGAGTGGTTAGAAAACTATTTACGGGGTATTAATACTCCGATGGTAATTGTATCTCATGACCGCGAATTTTTAGACCGTCTCTGTACCAAAATTGTGGAAACAGAACGAGGTGTTTCTACTACTTATTTAGGAAATTATTCAGCTTATCTACAACAAAAAGCTGAAATGAGATTAGCTCAGGGAGCTACCTACGAAAGACAGCAAAAAGAAATAGCCAAGCAGCAAGAATTTATTGAAAAGTTTCGGGCGAGTGCTACTCGCAGTACTCAAGCAAAAAGTAGAGAAAAGCAGTTAGATAAAGTTGAATTAGTAGAAGCACCAGTTGCTAATTTAAGAACATTAAAGTTTAAATTTCCTCCCTCTCCTAGAAGCGGTAGAGAAGTAATTATAATTAAAGATTTAGTTCATACCTTCAACAACGATATTTTATTTTTAGGAGCAGAATTAACAGTTGAACGGGGCGATCGCATTGCTATTTTAGGGCCAAATGGTGCGGGAAAATCAACCCTTTTGCGGATGATTATGGGGATGGAAGAATTTGACGAAGGGCAAGTTGAAATTGGTAAACACAACGTAATTCCTGGCTATTTTGAGCAGAATCAGGCAGAAGCTTTAGACTTAGAGAAAACTGTGATGAATACGATTCATGATGAAGTTCCTGACTGGAAAAATGAACAGGTTCGGACTTTGTTGGGGCAGTTTTTATTTAGTGGAGAGACAGCTTTTAAAAAAGTGGAAGCTTTGAGTGGTGGAGAAAAAGCTCGTTTGGCATTAGCAAAAATGCTGCTTACCCCTGCTAATTTATTGATTCTGGATGAGCCTACTAATCATTTAGACATCCCTGCCAAAGAGATGTTAGAAGAAGCTTTACAGAATTATGACGGTACAGTAGTTATAGTTTCTCACGACCGTTATTTTATTTCCCAAACTGCCAACAAAATTGTGGAAATTCGGGATGGAGAATTAGTTGCTTATCGCGGTGATTATCACTATTATTTAGACAAAATTGAAGAGGAAAAAGAAAAAGCAAGACAGAAAGCAGAAGCAGAATTAAAAGCGGCTAAACAAGCAGAGAAAAGAGCAAAGAAAGCTGAGAAACAGAAAAAGAAAAAAGCAAAAGCTTAGATTAATTGACAACTACTAATAATGGAATTAAAACAACAATTAGAAGTATTAATTAATGATGCAGCAGATTATGGTGTAGCACCTATAGTGATTGAACAAGCGATCGCACCTGTCCTAAAACTATTTGCGGAGCAGCTACAATATTTAGAATATTATGTTCTGCAAAATCTTGAGTCAGATTGGATTTTAACTACCATTGCTAATCCCCGACTCAAGGAAGATAAAAAAGTAATTTATGCTTTTGCCTCCGTGGAGAGTGCTGCCACCTTTCAGGGAAAAACTAATCCTGATTTAATGGCAATGCCAATTCCTATTGCCCAGCTTTTGTTTAGATTATTCTCGCTACAGCAGGTAGATAGTATTATCTTTTTAGAGGATTCACGGAATCTCAATCATGGAATCGAAATAAAGCGTGAGCATTTATCTAATTTAATCCAACAACAAATTGAGCAACTAAAACAAACTCCACCCCATATTGCTTAAACATCTGCCAAAAAAATTTATTTTGCTAACTAATATTGATATTTATATCGAATCTAGATCGACTCAGTGACTAGTGAGATATGGCTCGCTATAATTACACTTTGGCGGCTTAAAATTTTGCTTGATAATCAGATAGTCAGCATAAAATACGCTCAATGAATTTCCCAAATTCACTCGCTCTCTATCTCAATCAAACATTAGATTTTAAGCCTGATAATTTTCATATTTAATGGTACTTGGAAAATATCGCGACATTTTGAAGTATATGTCTAAAGCTCGAAATTCAAATAATCCCTCAGTAGATTCTGGGATCGATCGCTTAGAGAAAGAATGGACAGAGTTTAATCGCTTTCATGTCAAAGGAAAATATTTTTGTCCCGTTTGCCGCCATGGTAAAGTCTCAGAAATGCCGTTGATGGAAACTTTTGCTTGTAACTTCTGCCAGCATATCTTTACCACGAATTTTGACAAACAATTATTGAAGATGGCTGATAGTCAGTTACCTCTAACCTGGTACTGGAATGGCAAAACCTGGAAGGGAATTTATCGAGAAGGTGTCGATATAGGCTGGGGTTATCTCGTGTTTGCGGTGGGGTTTGTTTGTATCCCTACCGCAATTATTGCTTTCGGTGCGTATCTTTTTCCTCCAGTGACTGGTAGCTTTTTAGCTTGGCTTCCCCTAGCTTGGACTATTTTGACTTTTTGCGCCCATTTATCTGGTGTGATTTGGCTGATAATTGAGTATTATCAGTTTCCTATTTTTCTGTATATTAGAGCTTTAAAAAGAAAGTTGTTGTTGATTGATAACTAATTAAATGGAGGTTTGCTCGTCAATTCACCAAAAATAGAGGAATTGACGATACCTAATTGAGATAAAAAAAGAAATAAAAATTGCTATGACTTAGGAGTTGGGGGCAATAGGTAATGTTCTTCCTTCTACGCGATCGTAGTAGGGTAGTACTTCGTCGGTGTAGTCAATCGGCAGTACGGTGCAGACATTTTCATGAGGACGAGGAATAATCACCCAAGATTCTAAGGTAGCTCCTTCAGCTCTTTTAACAGCATCTATTCCCGCTGCCATAGCAGTTTTGACTTCTGAAACATCACCGCGAATATTAACATTAAAACGCGCACTACCTACACGAATATAGCCAACCAAGGTTACTCGACCCGCCTTTACCATAGCATCGGCGGCTGCTAGAATGCCTGGGAATCCTTTTGTTTCGATCGATCCTACCGCAGATTGAGACGGCATAAATTTGCTCCTGAAATTATTATTTACAAATACAAATAAAAGTAATTCTAGATTACATTTACGAGTTCTAATTTTAGCTGTTTTTGGTAGTTTTTGAATATAGTTAACTTGCCATCAAGAGCAAGCTAAAAGCGATATTGCTCTACTTCTTCCGTGTAATCGATGGGCAAAACAGCAACTACATTGTCTGGTGGATTAGGTACAGTATAGTGGGTCGTTACTTTACCACCAAAAGTGTTTTCGGCTGCTATTAACCCTGCTTCCATAGACGGTTTAACTTCCGCAACAGGACCACGAATAGCAATTACAAAAGTACCACTTTCTCCTTTGTCAAAATAAACCAGAGTGACGCGACCAGCTTTTAACATCGCATCAGCAGCAGCTAAGACAGCAGGAAAACCTAAAGTTTGGATTACTCCTACTGCGTGTTGTTGAGACATAGATTTTTCCGACTTAAAACTTAAATTCTGAAAACATGATTATCTAAACTACTATATCTTGATTGCGCTAGGTTCGGATACAGTAGCAATAATACGATCGCAACCTGATTTGGGTTTTGCCCATTGGTAAGGATATTCCTGAGGATCGCCCCAACATAAACCAAGATAAATTTCGGTACGGGCTGCATCAATTTCTGCCCATTCGGTCTGTTTAATTAGTTTCTGAAGATAGCTAAAGGTAATTTGCTGATGATGACTGCCGTTGCTACCAGTTTTTCCGTTAACCAGCCAAAAATTCATCTTCTCAGTCACTTGATACCAAAAATCTAAAATCTTAGTTCGCGCTGCAATCAAAATTTCTTTATCACCTGGAATGGGAATCAATTGATTATGTATTTCAGGATAAGTAATAGTTTGCTGGTTAAAAGTACAGGTGCGCCAGATAATCCCTGAGACTCCATGATTTTGTTGATATTCGTGAATTTGGCGACGAAAATCGCGATAAGCAAAAACTTTGTTAACCTGATCCATATTCAAGGCTTTGGCAACCACAGGATCATTAATCCGTTTTGCTGATGATAAGACAATCCGTTTACCTTTCCAGTTTTCTTGGAGTTCTCGATCGAGTATTTTGATTAGTTCGTCAGTGGTATATATCATCAATCCAATGCGACTATGCCTTTTCTATTTGCATTGTATCGTTGCTCGAACTTTGCTAGACAGGGCTTTATTTTTGGTTAAGCTCATTGACCAATTAGTCGCCCCAGTAACAATTGAAATATTACCTCTAATGTCAACAGAAGTAGGAAGACAGAAGGAACAAGTATGAAGTTTAATCGTTTAAAAGAGGCTTGTACCTCTGTTAAACGTTATTCCGTCTTTCACGACGGGGTTTGTGTCCTGAAGGAAGAAGGGAAAAGTAGTACTTTTTCTTCGCGCCTTCGCGCCTTCATACTTTAAGGGCGAAGCCCTGGTCAATTAAGCAGAGTCAAGATATTTTGAAAGCTATTAGCTAGTTGCCAAGGGTAAATATTAACGAATCTAACTAATATTTAGACGTATACTATTATGATAAGGCAAATGTTAGTTGGTGAAATTTATGTCCTCAGAAAACATCGAAATTTGCCCAGTTTGTCAGGTTAAGATCAAAGACGATCGCGAGGTAATATTTAGCACAGGACAACCAGGCGATCGCACTAAGCTTTGGGCGCGAGTATGCCAATATGTTGCTGGAAACAAAGACGGCTGTATTAATCAAGATTCTGACAAGATTGATAAGATTAAATCTACCGATGGTTATAAACCAGTGAATTTTTGAGCAAAACAACAAATTTATATGATTGTTTTTAATCAAGAATTAACCCAAAAATAGCTTATAGGAAGGGTTAGAACTTTCATCCCAGTAACGATAACCCAAGGAGTTTAAAAATTTTTGCCATTCTGGCATTTCGTCGGGTGGAACTTGCATTCCCACCGCAATACGTCCATAGTCTGCACCATTATTGCGATAGTGGAATAGACTTATATTCCAGTTAGGACTCATGCAGCTAAGAAACTTAATCAACGCACCAGGACGTTCAGGAAATTCAAAGCGGTACAATAGCTCATTATCGGCTAAAGGCGATCGCCCACCTACCATATGACGCAAATGCATTTTAGCAAGTTCGTCATCCGTCAGATCAATAGTTTTAAATCCTTGGGCTTCAAACGCTGCTACAATTGACACCGCATCGGCACGATTTTTAATTTGTATTCCCACAAAAATATAAGCTTTGCTTTCATCGGAAATACGATAGTTAAACTCCGTCAGGTTGCGTTTGCCGATACATTCACAAAATTTGCGAAAGCTTCCTCTGGCTTCAGGGATAGTTACAGCAAAGATCGCCTCTCGTCTTTCGCCCAATTCTGCCCTTTCGGAGACAAAGCGCAGACGATCGAAGTTCATGTTAGCACCACAAGCGATCGCGACTAAAGTTTCTCCTTGGATCTTGTCTCTTTCCACATAGGCTTTTGCTCCAGCGATCGCTAATGCCCCTGCGGGTTCTAAAATGGAACGAGTATCTTGAAATACATCTTTAATAGCAGCACAAGTATCATCAGTATCAACCAAAATTATTTCGTCTACATAATACTGACAAAGACGAAAGGTTTCCGCACCCACTTCTCTTACTGCTACACCATCAGCAAATAAACCCACTCTGGGTAAACATACTCGATATCCCGCTTTCAGAGATTGAGACATAGCATCAGCATCAACAGGCTCAACGCCAATAATCTTAATTTCAGGGCGTAATCGCTTAATATATGCTGCAATACCCGCAATTAAGCCTCCGCCTCCAATTGCCACAAAAATAGCGTGAATCGGTTGCTGATACTGTCTTAAAATCTCCATACCGATTGTACCCTGTCCTGCAATTACATCAGGATCGTCAAAGGGATGAATAAAAGTAAGACCTTTTTCTTGACATAGTTGTTTAGCATGGGCGCAAGCATCATCGTAAGTATCTCCCTGTAAAACTACATTCCCGCCACGGGCTATTACCGCATCTATTTTCACCTGGGGGGTAGTTACGGGCATCACAATAATAGCTGTTGTACCTAATTGCTTGGCAGCTAAGGCGACTCCTTGGGCGTGATTCCCTGCTGAGGCTGCAATTACTCCTTGTTGAAGGACATCAATAGGCAACTGTGCCATTTTGTTATATGCACCCCGTAACTTGAAGGAAAATACCGACTGCATATCTTCTCGTTTCAGTAACAGTTTATTTTGCAGTCTAGTTGATAGATTGGGTGCATATTCTAGAGGTGATTCTTGAGCAACATCATAGACACGAGCGTTGAGAATCCTCTCTAAGTAGTCGGATTTCATTCTGGGGATTGCTTTTTAAAGATAATTTTAAATTCTATCAAAATTTATCGATTCAAATTTCTGGTTTAAAAATCTATGATTTTTGCCAGTCATTGAAAACTTGAAAAGTATCTAGGGAACAATAAACCTGGACTATCTTCGGAAGTTTGGGGGGTAGGGAGATGAAGCTATTACTAACAATAACTTATTCTTAAAAAGATCTTGAGCAGGTTTATATTTGATGTCTGAACAAAATAAAAATAAAGGTTGCGGTTGCGCCAATATTCCCATTTCTGTAATTCTTCTTTTTTTGGGTGGGGGTTTTTGGTGGTTTAAGAACAATGGGTTGCCAGATATTGATCTTAATCAAATCAATAGTCTGTTAGCTAAAATACCAGGAGTCGAGATTTCTCTTCCTATTTCTGAACCCGATCCACCTCCTACTCCACCCACTCCTACACCGACTTTACCCTCTTCGCCTATTGTTTCATCTCCTAAGCTTCCATCGTCTCTCATAGTCCCTTCCCCAAAGCCTAAATCATCTGAGATCGCCACTTCTCAACCTAATCAGCAGCAAACTATACCAGAAAAGGAACAACCAGAAGAAACAAAACTCTTACCTAAAAACAACTGGGAGAAAAAAGCCATTAGGGGGATTTATTTAAGCCGTTACCAAATTACCAATAATGCTACTGAAAAAATGATTCGCGATCGCGTGCGTTATTATCATGCTCAAGGAATCAACACGATTATTCATGGGGTTTGGGGCAATGCCTGTACTATGTATAAAAGCGAAGTTATGCAGCAAACACTTGGTTACAATAGCTGTCCGAATAAATTTCGCGATCGCTGGTTAGACTGGTTAATTGATGAAGCACACCAGCAGGGAATGGAAGTTCACGCCTATTTTGAAAAGGGTATCAAAATAGATAAAAATAGTCCTATCTTTGATCGAGCGATCGCCCAGAAATGGATTATACCAGGGATAGATCGTACTTACGCAGGAGTGGAACATTACTTACTAGACGTAGAAAATCCTGAAGTTGCTCACTTTTTTCGCGATATTTTAGTTGAATTTGTCCAGAGATATCCCGAAATTGATGCTGTTCAATGGGATGACTACCTGGGTTATCACGCCGAGTTACCAGGAAAAGTAGACCGTACCGAAAGTTTAACTAAATTTGTCCAAGAGATGATCGAGGCGATGAAACAAGCTAACCCCAAAGTTAGTTTTGATATTTGTCACCATAACCCCTATTGGGCAAAAAAATATTTTGCGGCTGACTGGAAAAAATGGGATGTAGACCGCATATTTATTCAAAATTACAATGAGAAAAACTTTCAGGCAGAATTAGATTACGTCAAAAAGTATGATGGAATAGCTATTACCGACCAACAATTTCATCGCCTAGCCGAAATAATAGATAATAAATCAATTAAAAGTGTTTTGGTATTTCCTCTCTCTGGAAAACCAGAAGAAACTGCTTCTAATTTAAAAAGTTTGACACAAAAGAACAAATAATTACTTCAACCCATAAACTACATAATTTATCCCATCAAAATGACATTATCAATTACATGAATTACTCCATTATCTGCTTCAACATCTGCTGCAATTACTGTGGCATTTTTTACTTCAAAACCATCAGAGCAATCAATTGAAATAGGTGACCCCTCTAGAGAAATAACCGAATTAACTTGTGCTAAATCAGCTTTCATTAACTTACCCGAAACAACATGATAAGTAAGAATTCGAGCTAATTGAGGAGTATTCTGGATTAAAGTTTGAATTGTTCCTGGAGGAAGTTTAGCAAAGGCTGCATTATTAGGTGCAAATACGGTAAATGGTCCAGGGCTTTTTAAAGCTTCAACTAGATTAGCTTCTTTAACAGCAGTTACTAAAGTACTAAAGTCTTCTGTTTTTACAGCAATATCAACAATATCAGCCATATTTTTCGCTCAAAAAAAGGTGTATCAATATAAAAAATCAAAAAAATAAATATTTCTTTGATGGTTTGTTCTCTAATTAAAAAAAGGATGCAGCTTTTTCGCGATGCTAGCTTAATCCTATTTGTTGTTTAATTAAGTTGAATTACTTAATCATCCTAGCAATAAGATTGAGATTGAATATCTTTTAAACGAGCTTCTGGACGCAAGAAACGATCCATTTGGGATTCAAAAAACTGACGATTTTTTAGTAAATGTTTCGGGTTTTGATCGTCCAAAGGATACAATAAGGCTTGACGTAAAGCTTGAATTACCGCTGAGGTAACATTATACATCGATCGCTGGAAAGTAATTCCCAATTGAATCAAAATATCTTCTTCGCCTCGACAATGTTGTTGATAATATTCCTGTAAATAATCGGGCAGAAAATGATACATATCATCCATTAATAATGTTGGGGGAATACCAGCCGTACCTACAGGGAAGACATCAGCATATAAAATGCCGTAGTGGAAATCTTTTTGCTCATCAGGAACTTGTTTAGCTTGGGCATTATAAGATTTTGTACCACGGAAAGGTGCAGTACGATAAAACACAGCTTCGACATAGGGTAAAGCAGCCTCATAAAGCCAGGTAAAGCCTTTTGATTTGGGAATAATTTCATAACATTCCCCACCAATATAGGCATGATGGTATATTGGTCTACCTGCAACTGCAAAGATACCATTAACAAGAAAGTCCATCGCATCAGGGACACCTTTAAATCCTCCCTCATCATAGATATCGGACATTTCAAAGAAGACTGGTGCCATTACTTCCCAGAATAAACCGAGGTTGGAATAATAAGATAGCTGTCTTACTTGTTCGAGGAACATATCGGGGAAAAGTTTGTATAGCCCCAACATGGCAGGATTAGATTTAAAGTAGGCTTTGATTGCCCGATCTGCATTAGCTTGATACTCTTCTGTATCGAGGTAAGCATCAAACTTCCCCCAACCCATATCTCTACCATGCCAAAGCATTGCCCGCATACAAGCTTCAGCAAATTCCATATTAATGCGATCGTGCCAAAGATGATGGAAGAGTTTGGGCATTTTCGAGGTTGTTCCCTTCTCCATGAATTCTAGTAATTCTGGATGGGCGGTTGCTTCTCCTCGCCAAATTCTCAAGTCGGCATCATCGCCAGCATAATGATTGTGTAAATCTAAATATTCTTGGGGAAGGAAATATTTAAAGAAAGGGAGAGGTTCTAAAAATACTCGTTCGGCAATATATAATAAGTCGCGCCAATAGAAATCCATCGGTACAGCATAGGCTTTATAAATACCAATAATTTGCATCAGGTTTTCTGGCGTGTCGGGTAACATCGATCCACCAGCTTCTAGGCGATGGATGACATCAGCAAATTGATGAGTAGAAGGAGGAATTTTGGCTGTGGAATTAATTGGTGTTTGTACCATATTATTTGTTGATTATTGATTGTTGATTGCTTATTACTGCTAGTTGTTCGGTATGATTAACATTTACTGCTAATAAATTTGTGGTGGGTTCAATCCAACGTAATAACCAATTAGGTTGAATGCCGAGAAATAAAATAATTACAGTCAAAACAAAAGCAGGAATGCTTTCTGAACGTAGTACTTGAGGATAATATGCCAATTTATTATCCAATTTGCCGAAACAGGTACGATTGAGCAGAATAACGAAGTAAACCGCCGTCAAACCAGAAGCAATAATGCAAAGTAAAGTAGGAATTGGAAAAATACTAAAACTACCCTGAAAAATAATAAATTCAGCCACAAATCCTACTAATCCAGGTATACCAGCACTAGCCATACCTGCCATAATTAGTAAGGCACTAGTCAAAGGTAAACCGCGAATGGGGTTCATTAAACCATTGAGAACATCTAAATCGCGAGTTCCCACTTTTCGTTCCACAATACCAACTAAGTGGAACAATAAAGCCAGAATTAAACCATGAGCGATCATTTGTGCTACTGCACCTAAGATACTCAATTCCGTACCAGCAGCAGTAGCCACTAAAATATAACCCATATGACCAATTGAACTA
This sequence comes from Pleurocapsa sp. MO_192.B19, assembly GCA_030064975.1. Taxonomy (GTDB): domain Bacteria; phylum Cyanobacteriota; class Cyanobacteriia; order Cyanobacteriales; family Xenococcaceae; genus Waterburya. The sequence goes on along the minus strand of JASJDX010000014.1, from coordinate 3,620 downwards.
TAAGCCACCATGCGTTTTATATCTTTTTGTGCGATCGCACTTAATGCACCGTAAAGCACGCTAAATGTACCAATTGCTGCTAATCCAGGAGCCACAATTGACCAGGTTTCGGGAAATAGCTGTAAACCAAAGCGAATTAATCCATAAGTTCCTAGTTTGGCTAGAATTCCGCCAAGAAGAATGGTAACAGCAGGAGAAGCTTCAGTATAAGCATCGGGAAGCCAAGTATGTAAAGGAACTAAAGGAATTTTCATCCCAAATCCAACTAATAAAACAGTTAGTAAAATAAGTTGGGTGTTTAAAGGTAATCCTTGAGTTGCGATCGCATTGTAATCGAAACTGCTAGCACCGTTGAGGAATCCAATACCTAAAAAAGCTGCTAAAACCAGCAATCCTGATACAGCTGTATAAATCAGAAATTTAGTCGCAGCATAGCCTCTTTTTTCTCCTCCCCAGATAGCAATCATCAAATAGAAAGGAATTAATTCTAGTTCGTAGAAAATTACGAATAGTAATAAATTTTGAGCGATTAATGCTCCTGTTATTCCTGCATTAATTAACAAGATTAAAGAGTAGTAAAGGCGGGGACGTTCAACATTTTCTCCAATACTATAAATAGCAATGATGGTAAGTAGACTATTTAAAGTAACCAGAGGCAAGGATAAACCATCAACTGCCAAACTATAGCTTAAACCAATTGGTTTTGCCCAAGGTAAATATTCAGAAAATTGCCATCCAGAATTACTCAAGTCAAACTGGGTTAACAACCAGATTGTCCAGGTAAAAGCTAGTACAGCAAATATTGTTGTTATTTTTCGTAGACTATCAGATTCTATTTTTCCTGGCAAAAATCCGATAATAATTGCTCCAATTACAGGAAACCAGAGTAAGAAACTAAGCATTTTGTTGTTTTTGTTATTGGTAATTAGCTATTTTTTGGAAGTAGTAAAAAACTATGATTAATGTTTATGTGTGTAATACAAAACTGGATTAATTAAAATTTGAATAATGCTATTTTTTGAGATTTCTCGACTTAGCAAATATATTCAATGATTAAGGAGAAATAAAAGAAGTAAATTGAAAAAACAAAGGAAGACAAACTACACCTATAAATAAGCTAACTCCCAGGAAAATTGAGAGAAAATAAAATTGAGTTTGACCAGAAGAGTTGTATTTTAAACTTTGACCACTAAAGATGGTTACTAATCCAATTAAATTAATTGCTCCATCAACTAAATAGCGATCAAACCAATAGACAATTTGAGAAATCAAACCAACTACAAAGACAATTGTTAGCCGATAAAATTGTGCCGTATAGAGATCGTAAGTGAAAAAGTCTTGGACTGCTTTGGGTTTGAGTTTGATTGGTTTAGAAATTTTTTGATTAAGATAAATCAAAGCTGATGTACCTGCACCCACTAATGTTGAAACAACCAAAGAAGTGATGACGTTTGAGTTAAGATTTTCCCATTCTGGTAATAAATTCCATTGGTGCAATAAGATTGGTACGTGCAAGGCAAATCCCATCAAAAATGTCATGGGTAGTACTAATAGCCATAAGCCTTCGGGAGAACGAACTGTCATCAGTTTGGGTTTACCACCAAAAATCAAACTAAATTCGCGAGTCAGACTAAAAGCAGTCAAGCCATTAACAACAATCAAGACACCTACTAACCCAGGATAATTACTCCAGAGAGCATCTGCCATTTCAGTTAGGGTCCAAAAACAGCCCAAAGGAGGAAAAGCTACTAAAGAAGCTGCACCAACAAGATAACAAATCCCAGAAATCGGTCGACGCGACCATAAACCACCGTATTGGGTTAAATCTTGAGTAATAGTGTTTAATACCACACCACCAATACTCGTTACCAACAGCGACATCGCGATCGCATAAGTGAATAATAATTTTAAAGCGATTTCATCTTGTTGTGTCCCTACTGCAATAAAAACTAAACCCATATAGGCACTAACAGAATAGGAAAGAGAGCGTTTAATATCAATCTGAGCGAGCGCAATCAAACTAGCACCAATTGCCGTTACTGCACCAATTCCAATCATTACGTTAGAAGCCACAGGAGATAAAGCCAGCACTGGCTGCAACTTAATCAATACCCAAGCACCAGTAGAAACTACAATCGTATTCCGCAAAACTGTAGCTGGCATAGGACCTTCCATTGCCTCATCTAACCAAAGATGTAGGGGAAACTGAGCGCATTTACCCAAAGGACCTGCAATTAAAGCCAAGCAAAGTAAAGTAGCTATATTAGAGTCAATTGTAGTAGTTTTTGCCCACTCAGCTAATTCTGTATAATTCCAAGTTCCTGCCAGGGGTAATAAAGCAACTACTCCCATTAGTAGAATTAAATCTCCTACCCGTTTGGTTAAAAAAGCATCTCTGGCACCTGTGACTACTAAAGATTGATTGAACCACAACCCAATTAATAGATAAGTTCCTAGAGTGAGAATTTCTAACACCACATAACTAAAGAAGAGGGAGTTGCACAAAACTAAAGTAGATATCCCTGCTTCAAACAAAGCCATTAGCGAGAAGAAACGCGCCCAACCCCAATCCATTTCCATGTAACCAATGGCATAAATTTGGGCAATTAAATTCAAACCAGTAACTAAGAGTAATGCCCCGATAGTAATTGAGGAGATTTCAAGATCAAATGAGATATTTAAATCCGCAGCATTAAGCCACTGAAATGATAAGTATTTAACTGGCTGATGCCAAGTTTCTAAAAGAGCTAATACACTGTGAACCAATGCCACCAAAGTCATCAAAGTATTAAGGTAACCCGATGGTCTTGGTCCTGTTTGACGAATAATACCAGGTGACCAAAGAATAGCTAGTATTGCGCCACTTAGAGCGTACAAAGGAACTAGCCAGATAGTCTGACTAAAAGCTTGACTCATAAATATTTGATTGCTTTATATCTTAAATTTAATTAATCATTATTTATCATAGTATTAAATCTATGAAAAACAATATACAATTGCTTTATTTCAATGATAAGCATTTCAATGATAAGCGGATGTAAATGTCACGTAATATTGCCAAACTGAAAGAAGATTATCTAGCTGCGATCCGTAGGCTAGGCGGAGCCTAATCGCTTTTTATCAACAAGCTATTGCCACTGCTATCGATCCTCTAACTAAACATAGATAAATATTATCCAGAATTAGTTAAATTCCCATCAAATAGTATAAAGCCAAAACTTTGCATCAAGCTTAGCTTCGCTTTAATAAACTCTCAGGATTTTACCCATCCTTTTAATAGTTTCTTTTTGTATTGGCAGAAAATTAGCAGTAAGTAATTAAAAATTAATAATTGATAATTATTAATTTTGCTCTCAGTATTTATTGTTACAGTTATAGATATTTTAAGATAGTCAAGCGTTCCTCGGCTTGCAAAGGAGGAGCGACAGGAGCGAGGTTGCCTCGCCCACCGAACGCGCTCCGACGCGGGATTTGCGCTTGACTGCCTTCCGCAGTCAAAAAATGCCTGAGTATTTTTTTAATTTTTTTAAAATGTTTGCTTTAAATAAATTCATTAGCCAGTTTTTAGGAGCTTTTTGTCTCAGTTGCACAGTAGTTTCTCCAGCTTTAGCAGAGTTGTC
>JASJDX010000404.1 GCA_030064975.1 Pleurocapsa sp. MO_192.B19 | reverse complement strand
CCATTTTATTGCTCGCGATCGCTTTAACCAAATTTATTTCCACTGCCTAGTTTAAAATTCTCACACTCCCTAATTTGACTGCACTTGACAGATTGTACTTTTTCTTAACTTGTCACCAATGAGTAATGAGTAACAGGTATGGTTATCACCTTTTTATCTTGGCCAACGCGAGCGCGCTTTTATTGATTTTGCCTGAGTACTTAGTAAAAGTATCGGCTTTACACTTGAAATCAGCAACGCCCTAATTTGGATGAAAATAATTATAAATTTCCTGTGCCAAATTTTGACCAATACCTGATACTTCAGTTAACTTTTCTACGGAAGCTTCCCGAATATAGTCGATAGAGTGAAAATGAGCTAGAAGTTGCTTTTGACGCTGGAAACCTAAGCCTGGAATTTCTTCTAAACGCGATCGCCTGCTGCTTTTTAATCGTTGTTGACGATGGAAACTAACAGCAAAGCGGTGGGACTCATCCCGCACCCGTCTGAGTAACTGTACTCCTGGTTGTTCAGCATCGGTATCTAAAGGGATAGATTCTCCTGGTAAAAAGATTTCTTCTCTTTTTTTCGCCAGACTGACTACTTTAACTACTTCTAATAGGTTCATATCTTGCAATACTTTTACCACTGAAGATAACTGTCCCTTACCACCATCAATCATCACTAAATCTGGAAAATCATCTCCCCTATCTTCGTGGGAGAGGGGTTGGGGGTGAGGTTGTGCATACTGACGAAAGCGACGACCAAGTACTTCTGCCATACTGGCAAAATCATCAGAATGTCCTATTTTGACATTAGGGTTTTTAATTTTGTAATGACGATAATGTTGCTTAGCAGGGACACCATCGACAAAAACAACTTGAGAAGCGACGGCATTCGATCCCTGAACATGAGAAATATCATATCCTTCAATGCGTTTAGGTAGTTCAGGCAAATTCAAAATAGTTGCCAAATCTTGTAAAGCTTGATTATTGCGATCGCTTACTCGCTGGGTTCGTTCTAATTCATAGTGGGCATTGCGTTCGACCATTTCGATCAGTTCAGCCTTGATCTGTCTTTGGGGATTGACTAAACTAACTTTTCTGCCTTTTTGCTTACTCAACCATTCTGTTAATATTTCTCCTTCAGGTAATTCATGCTGTACCAAGATTTCCGTAGGGATTTCTACCGCTTCGACTGTGGAATAATGTTCTTCTAATACTCGTTGTAAAATTGCCCCTGGTGTACCAGATTGAGCATCGGCAAAGAAACCCAAACGTCCAACTAATTTACCTGCGCGGATTTGAAATAGTTGAATACAACAGTGTTTGTCATCGGCAGCCAGAGCGATCGCATCACGGGAAACAGTATCATCGGGTAAGGATACTTTTTGCTCGGCATTGAGGTTGTATAGAGCTTTGATCTGATCGCGCAATTGAGCCGCTTTTTCAAATTCTAGTTTTTCTACCGCCTTCTCCATCTGAGATTCTAGAGTTTTAACTAGCTCATCACTCCTCCCCTGAAACACCATCGCCACTTTTTGTACGATTTGATGATATTCTTCAGGAGTAATTAAAGACTGACATACTCCAGGACATCTTCCCAGATCGTAATTAAGACAGGGACGATCTTTAAATAAAGGCTTGCGACGCTGACGCAGAGGAAACACGCGCTTAATTATATGCAGAGTGTAGCGCAGTAGACGAGTATCCACATAGGGGCCATAATAGCGATCGCGTTGTTTAGTAGCTCGACGTTTACGGGTAATAAAAATGCGGGGATAATCTTCTGACCAAGTAATACAGACATAAGGATATTTTTTATCATCCTTAAGCAATACATTATAGTAAGGCTGATGTTTTTTAACTAGGTTTGCTTCTAAAGCTAAAGCTTCGGCTTCAGAGTCAGTGACAATAAACTCAATTTCTGTTACTTGGCGTACCATCATCGCGATTCTGTCACTCAATTTTTGAGCAGAGCGAAAATAAGAACGAACACGCGAGCGTAATTTCTTAGATTTCCCGATATATAGAATATCTCCATTACTACTCCGCATAAAATAGACTCCAGGTTCAGCAGGAATCTCCTTGAGGCGTGATTCGAGAAGTTCTGGTTGTTTTAGTAATGGTTTATTCTCAGTTGATACAGTCATAGGTTTACAGCAGTTTTCATGCTTGATAGACTACGTTGTTGATTAACTAGTTTTTAGCTATCAGCTATCAGCTATCAGCTATTAGCTATTAGCTTTTCAGATTAAACTTGTGTGTTCTACTCAACCCAAAAGCGCAGTAAGTTACTCCTATGATGATGATAGAAAACTTTTGGCTTTTCTATAGACGAATATTTAATTTCGCTCAACAACAGACTAAGGGAGGAATCAAACGGCAGATCACTTGTTTTAAAACAATCGCTGTCCAGTCAATATCCGCTTCGGTAGTATCTTTGCCTAAAGTAAGACGAATTCCTCTTTTTGCTGCGGCAGGATCATAACCCATGGCTAATAAAATGGGACTGGGGTTTAATTTACCGCTACTACAAGCTGAACCTGCACTAATACCAATCCCCGCCAAATTTAACTGTCGTACTATAGTTTTTCCTGTTACGTCTTGAGCTTGAGCAGCAAAGCGATCGCTTAGAATTAAACTGACATGGTGAGGTAAACGATACAGTCTATCACCCGTAGTTTCTAAACAAGGATAATCCGCCAGAAGTTCAAACAGGCGATCGCGTAGTTCTCTAAGACGAGGAATTTCAGTTTTCATCTCGACGGCGGCTAATTCAGCGGCAACCCCCAAAGCGGCGATCGCAGGTAAGGCTTGAGTCCCCGAACGAATATTAGCTTCTTGTCCACCACCACCCAATAGAGGCACAAGATTAACACCACTGCGAATATATAATGCTCCTGCCCCTTGAATGCCATAAATTTTGTGGGAGGAAAGAGACAATAAATCTATCCCTAACTGTTGAACATCGATAGGCAAACGCCCTGCCACCTGTACTGCATCGGTATGAAATAAGATCCCTTGTTTCCGTGTTATCTTTGCCAGTTGCTCTATCGGTTGTAGCGTACCAACTTCGCTTTGTCCGTAGATAATAGAAACCAAAACAGTATTAGTTTGTAGAGAAGCTTGCAAATCTAGGGGATCAACTCTGCCGTATTTGTTAACGGCTAATTTTGTCACCTGCCAACCCCATTTTTCTAGGAGTCTGACTGGCTCATTAATAGCCGAATGTTCCACACTAGAGATAACAACATGTTGTGGAATACGATATTGTCTGGCTACCCCCAGGATGGCTAAATTGTTCGCTTCCGTACCGCCAGAAGTAAACACAATTGATTCAGGATTGAGAGCATTAAGTAAATCAGCTACCTGTAACCTGGCTGTTTCTAGGACTGTTGCGGCTCTTTGTCCCCAATTATGGAGACTAGAAGGATTCCCCCACTGTTGTTGAAAAACATCTTGGGCGGCGGCGATCGCTTCTGGGCGCGGTTTAGTCGTCGCGCTATTGTCTAGATATATTTGCATACAGGTAAGTTGTTAAATTCTCCCTTACACTTAATATTTTCTCTTGCTCTGGCAATTTTATACTATTCATATAGACATATTTTTAGCACAATTCAAATTAGGCTCGATACACCACATGATAATCTTTAAGTAGATCATGTAGACCAAGTATGAAAGCTCGATACAACTATCGCATTTATCCTAAGCAATCTCAGTTCTCGTGTTTTACCAATCTAAGCAGCATCTGGGAACGGCAAATCCTTGCTATGGTGAGGGGTTTGAATTTTTTGGTAGTTTCTGGATTTGACTCCCTTCAAGGCAAGTGCCACAAAATTCTGGAGCTGAATATCAAGATAATTGGCTAGCCTACTCGCCGTGGGTTGAGGTCTTCGATCCCAGGGACCAATCGCTAGGGGTTCACAATTAGCTGCGATTGCGCTCCGCGCACCAGCAGAGCTGATCGCTTTGAGAACAAACCCAGCTAGCATCGCTAAACTAATACGACGCTTAATAGCTTTCTCAGTCCAAGCTCTAGGTATTTCCATCCTGGCGCTATCCTGAGCAACATAGAAGTTAGTTTCTACGGGGGAGCGATGCTTATACCCTGACCAACGTGAGTGAGACAAAGGGTCAAAAAACTAAAAACTCAGTAACTGGACTTTGGGAACGCGATCGAGGAAATCGGCTAAAGTAACTAGCTAGTATTGCTTGTACTTGAATTAGACCCAGAATCGCTCGTGAAAGAAATATCCCTCGAATCCTTGCCTCCATGTTTTGAGAAGTGGTGTACGAAATTTGATGATTTATGGGATAACAAGGGTAAGAAAAAAGGGTTGGGCTAAACTAGACAAGCATTTTAGCCGATTTTCCCAATCGCTTTCCTAAAGTCCAGTTATTAGCTAACTTATTTGGTATCAATAAAGCCCCAGATTTAGATCTTGGCTGTATGTATGAAACTGTTGGGGGTTTAAAAGGAGTAATTCAGCCTTTAGGTAAAAACTTTGGTTCAAAAGATGCTTTTCCTTATATTTGGTTAGATAAAGACGACCGCACTGGTGCAGCCCAAGATGGTGAAAATATGACTGTTTATCGTCCCGAAATAATTAAACGTATTATGTTTTTTGCCATGATTTATGAAGGTGCAAAGGACTTTCAATCTGTTGGGGGCAGAATGTCTTTTAATGTTAGCAATGGTGAACGGGTTTTCTTAGAGTTAAATACCCCTTGTGCTAATCGTTCTTTCTGCGCCGCAGCTACAATTACTAACCATGGTTCAACAGTAAAAATTACTAAGGAAGAAAAATATTTTACGAACCATCAAGCCGCCGATCGACACTACAGATTTGGTTTTAATTGGGTATTTGGCTCAAAGGGATGAAGGATGATGTATGAGGAAAAAACCAAGATAGTTTAGGCTTTTATAGTTGCGATCAAAAAAACTTTCGGTACACTTAAATTACACACTCAATAGATCTCTGCACCCTGAGTTACTTATTCAATCTTAATCAAACCATCTAAATTAAACTGCTTGTTGCTTCAAATTACACACCTTAACTCAATAGAATTGATTTTTTCGCTAACATCATGCAAATACAGTTCAAAACATCAAAAAATAATCATCACTTACCCTATCAAGGATTGACTACAGAACAGGTAGAAATTAATCGTAAAAAATATGGTCTAAATATTCTTAATCCCCCTCAAAAAAATCCTTGGTGGCAGTTATTTTTAGAAAAGTTTGAAGATCCTGTAATTCAAATTTTAGCTATTGCTGCGGTAATTGCGATCGCTGTTGGTATCGTCGAAAATAATTATCTTGAAGGTATCGGAATTATTGTTGCTATCTTGTTAGCAACTACCCTGGCATTTATTAATGAATATCAAGCAGATAAAGAGTTTAATGTACTCAATCAAGTATCAGATACTGTCCCGACTAAAGTGATTCGTAATTATAGTTTTACTACTGTTCCCCGTAAGGATTTAGTAGTGGGAGATATTATCTATCTTGAACAGGGTGAAGAAGTACCCGCCGACGGAATTATATTATCTGAAATTTCTTTTTATGTCGATCAGTCTAGGATTACAGGAGAGTCGACAGCTGTTAAAAAGTATAGTCAGGAACTAGTAGAAGAAAAAGCATCTAATAATTATACTTATCCTACTTATAGAGTTTATCGCAGTACCTTAGTAGATCGAGGACACGCCTATATCAAGCTTACCGCAGTAGGCGATCGCACTGAAATCGGCGAACTGGCGATCGCAGCTACTACTATCGACGCAGAATTAGAAACTCCCCTAAATCTGCAATTAGACAAACTGAGTAAGTTAATCGGCGTAACTGGTTTGGGGTTTGCTAGTCTAACTTTTATTGCCTTGTTAACTAGAGGTTTCTTGTTAGGGGAATATAGTCTCACTCTACCTCAGTGTTATCGATTAGGGTTATCGATGGCGAGTGTGTTAGCTATCCTAACTCCTGTATGGCTACCCGTGATTTACGATGGGTTGGAATTGGCGGAGCCTGTCTTGGACAGCGTTACATGTGGCGCTTGCCCTCGAATGGGGGAACCGAATCGCCTTTGTTTGCGTCTTGCGCCGATGCGAGGTCTGTCTGCTGCTCTGAATGTTAGTGAAATTGAAACCCCAGAATGGCTAGAAGAAATTAATTTAA
>JASJDX010000403.1 GCA_030064975.1 Pleurocapsa sp. MO_192.B19 | reverse complement strand
ACTATATGTGGGGCAATAGTGCTGATGGTGGAATTAACAGTAAATTTGGTTTGGCTAAAACCAGGCGATCGCCAATATCTATTGCTTGGGAAAATACGGAAATTACAATTCAGTTTGCCCCAATCTCTAGCAGTAAAGATTGGCATCTAAGTAATAATGGTTTAATTGGCAAGTTAATTAATAATGCTCACGATTCTATTAATTTGGCTTTATTTGTTTTTAGCGATCAAGAAATAGCTAATATTTTGCAAACAAAACAGCAACAGGGGGTAACAATTAGTGGTGTTTTTGATCCTGGTTTTGCTTTTCGCTATTACAGCGAAGTATTAGATATGTTAGGAGTTGCTTTATATAATCGTTGTCAAACTGAAGCTAATAATAATCCCTGGAAAAAACCTCTCAACACTATTGGAATACCACTGATAAATATGGGAGATAAACTACATCATAAGTTTACATCTATAGATTCTCAGATAGTGATTTCTGGCTCACAAAACTGGTCAAAAGCAGCGAATAATAATAATGATGAAACCTTGATTATAATTAATAATTTTATGGTAGCTCAGCACTTTGAGCGGGAGTTTCAACGCCTTTATCAACAAGCTTCTTTGGGAGTACCTGAAAAAATAAAAAGTAAGATCAAACAGCAGCAGCAAAGTTGTAATTAACCTCTGGTGAACATTATCGCAGTACGTTAATCGGTTAGGACAAGTTGATTAGATTGCTCGTAAGTAGCAAGTAGCGCGGGTGGAAATGCTTCTCAACAATCTATTCAGCAACGCCTAACTTTGAGCCTCGATTCAATCTCTAAAACCTTTGCCACACAAAGATTACACGCTTTTAGACTGACGACAAAGTGTTACCCTGTGCATGAACTACGCCGATTAAAAGACTGCCAAATGTTCGTGAGTCAGCGCCAGTCCAGTAGAAAGCTGAGCTACTTGTACCTGTGCTGCGTTACCAGTACCGTCTGGGTCGAAAAATAACCCTCCGTTAGCAGGATCGTAAATAATGCGAGTAAATTCATTTTGAGCATCAGAGCCAACGTTAAATTGATGCTCGGGATAAAATTCTTGAGATTCTCCTTCCCACCAGACAACATTAAAATTACTTTGTTCTAATTCAATCTTATCCCCCTCCGTAACATTAAAGTCAATGATCGTATCGATCCCTTCATCAGGAGAGTTAAACCTGAACCTATCTGCACCTATAAAACCAGTGAGAGTGTCATTGTTCCCAAAGCCAACCAAGACATCGTTATAATCCGTGCCTAAGAGCACGTCAGAATTATTCGTGCCAAAAGGGGTCTCATATCCACCGTAGTTGTTAATATATTGAGTAATGGGAGTTTCATTCTCATCTTCAGTAACCGTTCCCTCAACTAAATAGTCAACTATACTGGTAGTGCCACGCAGGTGAGCGCCTGCTAATATTCCAGACATAGAGATAGTTAAAGTTTCTGTTTGATTATTTTCATCAATATAGGTTCGTGTCTCTCCTAGAAATTCGTCTATGGTTCTTCCTTGTTCTTGTAGTTGAGAAGAAATAATAGTTATGTTGTTTGCAAAAGCCTGACGAATCGCATTTTCTTGTGCTGTTTGATTTCCTAAGAAGTCAGAGTTACTGAAATCTTCATTTGGGTAGTCTGGATATGAAGCCCGATCAGTAGCAAGATCGAGTCCTAATTGGATAACTCCATCCTTTCCTGTCCAGGTCGTCTCTATCCAGTCATTTTTGGGAGAACCAGGATAAGGGGTTTCATCGCCATTATAATATCCCAAATCTGTCAGCAGTGCTTCTCCAAATTGATATTTCCCGATGAAATGAAGTTGATTGATAGCTACATACTGTGCCGGATCTCCCGATTCCTTTCCTGATTCAAATTCTCCTAATGCGTCTAGCATTTGCGTAAAATCACCTTGACTTCCAGACTCGCTAGTAATATCTAGAAGGGAAAATTGATCATTGTTCATAGACATTGCAAGACCCTCAAAATTTATAATTTTTTTTCTACGGTTGTAAAATTCACTCGGTCAACTCAAGCTATAGTCATCCAGAAAAATTAAAACGCTACTGATAGTGGTTGTGTAGTGATAATGTAGTTAGTTTTACAACGATAGTTTTTTTACTTATACGATGGTTCGGACAAAATTATGCAGCTATATTTCCATAGTTACCGACTCAGGTTGTCTAAGTAGAATTATTTATTGACACTAATTATCGATTAATGGTTATAATCATTGAAGGCAATTAATTGATTTAAATTCTCAATAAGTTGAGTTTGTGGTTTCATAACTTAGCTTTAACCAAAATATAAAAAAAGGTAATTTAAGATGAGTAAGCGCGATCGCGAAGCATGGGCAAAACAGAATCACTCTTTGGAAGATGAACAACAACCCAGCCGCATTCTGACAGTTAAACGGACTTATCGATGGGATGTATTCCACCGTCTACAAGAATTAGGAATAGAGTGTGAATGTTCTACTAATAAACCCTTGCTTGTCCACTTAAATAGTCCAACTACCATAGTACAGATATCAAGTGTGGTAAGACAATTTAGTGCATCTCGTCAAGAGTTAATTGATTGGTTAGATAATTGCTGGCAAGTAAAATATGATCCCCAGAGTAGGTAAAATTTCAACAATATAAAATTTCAACAATATAATGACGAATATAATGACAAAACCTAACGGTATAGTTACTTCCTTTAGTTTTAGGGGAAAATTAAGCAAAATTCAGACTAAAAAGAAGAAAGTCAAATATATTAAGTTAGTTACTGATGAAGGTAAATATTGGATTAAAATTACTAAGAAGCTGAGAAGCAAAGTTTCTAGTCTATCTCGCGGATCTCAGATAGAAATAGCAGGAAAATCTAAACAGCATTCCAAAACTGGCAAAGTTAAGTATAAAGCCAAAACAATTATTGTAATTCCCCAGGATGCAGAGCAAGCTAACAAAGTTAAAACTAAAACGAAAACAGTTTCTTTGTTACCTGTATTTGACACCAAAATTAAATCTAAAGCAAAAGTATTAATCTGCCAAAAATCTAACTGCTGGAAAAAAGGCGGTGAGAAAGTTTATGAAAAACTAGAATCTACATTGAGCGATCGCGGATTAACTGAAAAAATCTCTATCAAGAAAACAGGCTGTCTCAAAAAATGCAAGCAAGCTCCAACCTTAGTTATGATGCCAGATAAAGCTCGCTATAGTAAAGTTAAACCCAAACAAATTCCTGAATTGGTAGAAAAACATTTAATCGCTGAAAATTAAGTTTAAATAATCATAAATAATCAAGCTTAAAGGTGGTTGACGTCAATCTGCTTCAAAAAATCAATAAATGCCCAAACTGCATGAGACAAGTCTGCATCTGTGGGAGTTGCAGCTACTACAATTCGCTGTAACGGCTTAGGAAGTTGATAGACAGTTATACCCTCAGGAGTGTGAAAAACGGATAACTGAGGTAAAATAGCTGCACCCAAGCCTGTAGCTACAAGGTTAATAATAGTGTCACTTTCTCTAACTTGTTCGCAGGGTTGAAATTGATAACCCTCATTTTTAAAGTAATTTTTGATTTCTCTAAAGCAACTATTTTGATTCGGATAAGAAATAATTGGCATTGAGAGTAGCTGTGTCCAACTAAGTTTAGTGGAGCTTGGCAGAGAGAGATCTAAATCAGAATTAGGCGGCAACAAAACAATATAATCATCTCGCAGCACTTCAATAGTTTCCAAATCTTTAGAGGTAGGTAGGATGGTAAAACCAATATCAGCTTTCCCTTCATAAACCATCTGCTCTACTTGAGGACAATCTTTTTCTTCGGCAATTTTAATACTGATTTGAGGATATTTAGTTTGAAAATTCGCTCTAATTTTGGGTAACAGTTGAGCCGCCGCACCGCGAAAAGCAGAAATTCTAACTTGTCCTCCATCCAAGCTTTTATAACGGTTAGCTTCTTGCTGGATGTCTTCAATTGACTGTAATACTCGATAGCAATGAGCTAAGACACTTTCTCCTGCTGGGGTAAGATTTACGCCTTTTTTTCCCCTAAACAGTAGTTGAATTCCTAAGTCATTTTCTAATGCAGCGATCGCATGACTCACAGTAGGCTGACTTAAATCTAATTCCATTGCCGCCTGACTGAACTTACCACATCTTGCTACCGTAACAAACGACTTGATCTGAGAAAGTTTCATTAGCGAAATTTTTCACAAATTACCTGTCTTTGTATTATAAATATTTTCTGGGAAAAAGCCGTTGACGGTACGATGGATGCGAAACATTGAAGTCAGGTTGCTCTAGAATACAGTGGGGCTGAAATAAAGTACTTTGATTGATGAAAGATCCTGATATCTACATCTTTTGCTGATCAGATAATCTTACAAGTTTGTAATTACAATGTGTCGCTCGCTGTCCATGTAAATCAGGTTTTTATTTTGGAAATCCCCTAATATTCTCGTGATTGTTACTCTAGTAGTGCAAATTGCTTCGGCTAATTGTTGGTGGGTAAAACGAACCTGTAAACGAACCCCATCACTAACATTGTGTCCAATTTCTTGCTTGAGCATCAATAAAAACTGCCTCAAACGATCTTCTACTAGTCTTACAGCAATGATGACTAATAGTTGTTCGGCTTTAATCAAGCGATCGCTAAATTGAGCTAAAAGTTGTCGCGCTAACAAAGGATATCTAGCAATATCTTGTGGTGAATAGCGTCTTGCATAAACATCAGACAAAGCTACAGCACGATAAGGTACAGGGGAACTATTGAAACAATTTCCAAAAGTACCGTTAGCTGCTACCCAGCCTAAAATTATTTCATCTCCACTTTGCTGAACTCGGCTTAACTGCACTACACCCCGATAAACCTGCCAAACTCCTGAATCTAAAACAGAAATTTCATCTCCTTTTTCATAGAGTTGTAGAGGCCGTTCTTCTTCTTTTCTTTCTAAACTTAGATTAAACTTTAGTTTTTGATTCATGAAAATAAGGATTCTGTGAGCTTCCTAGCAATGTGACCATGTTAACCGCTATTCTAAATAAGTAAAGTAAACAAAGAGTGAGCAAAGGGTTAAGCTTTGAATATACTCGTTGATTGGCGATACTTTTTTTTCACTACCATCAAAAACTGCATCCAAGCTACAGCAGGAACATGATAAAAAGTGAAAATGTCACCATAAGCTAGATTGGCATTTTGATGATGTTGCCAATGTCTCTCTGGAGTAGTGATAAATAACAACTTACAACCCAAAGCGATCGCTTTGGGAGTTTGCCAGTTAATTATAGAAACGTGTCGCCAAATAACGTGTAATTCCCCTAGAATAAGCGCGATAACTGTTCCCACAGGAGATATTTGCCAGCCAAAAGGGATAAAGATAAAGTATGGTAACGCCCCAAGAAAGCCATCTAAAATTACTAAAGGATTTTTACTTAAAACTGCATAGTGAATAAAACTGCGGTTTTTACCATGATGAACTATAGTGTGAAATTTACCAAAAACGTGTTCTGGTACATGATAAAAAAAGGTGGACAAGAAATCTCCAATTAGGAGTAACAACGCCGCAACTAAAACAACTTTGATTAAAAACACAACTAACTCCCTACACATAGGTGCTAGCTTAGTTGCCATAAGTTAAGATTTTTTTAATGATTATTTAAGTTGTTATTACTCCTAATTTAAATTGCCGTAATTCCTGTTTCTTGAGTTCTAATTCTGACTATTTTATCGACGCTAGAAACAAAAATTTTACCATCTCCAATTTCTCCTGTACGAGCGGCAAGAGATATTTGTTGTACTACTATATCGGCTAATTCATCCTCAACTATGGCTTCAATTCTAATTTTGGTCGTAAATTCTACTCGATATTCTGTACCTCGATAACGAGTAGTTAAACCTTTTTTATGTCCATATCCCTTAACTTCTGATATTGTCATGCCAATTACACCAGCAGTAACCAAACTCAACTTAACATCATCAAGTTTGTGGGAATGAATAATCGCTTCAATTTTTTTCAACTTCTATTCCTCAATATTTATCTAGCTAATATTTAATATTTATTAGTATTTTAGATTGACCAGAAGAGTTCGGAATTCGGAATTCGGAGTTCGGAATTAGGTTACAAGCTTCTTCCAGAGCGGGAGAAAAGGGTTTGGGAGAGG
>JASJDX010000402.1 GCA_030064975.1 Pleurocapsa sp. MO_192.B19 | reverse complement strand
TATAGGTTGATTTTCAACAATTTATTGTTAAAAATCAACCTATTGAAAGCAGAGTATGAGATACCTCTTTATTTACGGTATTACCAAAATTCAATACCTGTTGCGGAGACCATTCTTTGACTAGATTAGAAATTCTACCTTGAAAATATTGCTGCCATTGATAATCGGAAAACTTGGATGGTTTTTCTGTCAGGGGAAAATACTCAAAAATTACATCATTTTTAAAAAGTAGTTCTGTTTCAACCGAATCAGTAAATATGATAGGGTAAATTTTTTTTTCGTACATTTGATGCAAAATAAAATTTATAGATTCGGAAAAATCAAAATTTTGCATTTCAAACATTAAACAAAGTATCTTTTTTCTTGTGCTTACTTGTTTACTAAAACCTTTTAAAAGTTGGTTCGATCTTTTTTGTAGTTTTTTGCTTTGAGCAACTCTGGTTTGACCTTTAATATCTAGTAATTTTTGATATACTTTCAAATTTTCTAATCTATTTAACAAATTTTTTTGATAGTAAGCAATTTTTTCATCTAAAAGTAGGTTTAGTTCTCGCTCTATTTCTGGGTTATACGAAATTTTTGAAGCTTTTAAATAACAAGAAATTGCTTCTTGCCAATTGCCAATTTGTGATAGATTACGCCCTAAATTGTAATAAGACCACAAAAAATTTGGATTTAAATCAATTACTTTACGACATTCACTTATAGACTCGTTCCATTTCTTTTGTTTTAATAAAATATGAGCAAGTTTTTGATGAATATTCCAAGAATCTGGTTGTATCTCAATTGCTTTTCGATAATAATTAGCTGCGTCGTTCAGTTTACCATTTTCACTTGATGAATCACCTAGTCCTTGATATTTTCTTATCTTTTCAGATTTAAATTTAATTTCTTTTAGCAGCGCATCTTGTTTTATCTTAATTGCTTTTTTAGAAAAAGCAGCTTTTTCTTTATTACCTTGTTGAAAATACTGCTCTCCTTGTTTAGTAAAACTTGAAGTTTTACCCTGTTTAATCTGAAATTGAGATTGCTTGTTCTGGATGATATTTTTTAATCTTAAAGCTGAAGTAACTAATTGTTGCCACTGTAATGAACGAGTCAAAGCATCAACATCAAATTTTTCACCCCGTTCTTGAGAAAATTTTTCAAAGCTAGTTAACCAGTGTGCAATATTTTCTACTCGCAAATAGGGAGTAATATCGAGCGATTTTTGTAATAACTCAGACATCTTATCTAAATTATCAGCCCTATATTGATACCAGGCAAGCCAAACTAAAGTATGGTATTTAACTTGAGATTCCATCTCACGAATCGACTCTGGTAAATCTTGATTGGCAAAAAACTTATCTAATACTGCCTGAACATATTTTGCTTGTTTTAGACTGTTGCCAGTTGTATTGGTCTCATGTTGTCGATAACAAACTGTTTCTTCTTTGAGCCACATCGTTTGGCAACCTGCTAAAGAAAGCCGCAAGATTAAATCTACATCGTGAGATTGTCTTAATTCTTCATCGAAACCACCGACTTTTTCCAGCCATTCACGACGAAAGATCATGGCACTTGTACGAACACATTTTCTTTTTAACCAAGTTTCTAAATTAAGTTCTGGTGCTTTGTGCCAAGGCTGAACTGTTTTGATATATTTGTTGTCTCCATCGACAATGCGCCAGCCAGTATTAACACAGCCAATAGCAGGATTGTTGGCAAAGCAAGCCACTTGTTTTTCTAGTTTTTCTGGCATGAACCAGTAGTCATCAGCGTCTAGGAAAGCAATCAACTCGCCTTTAGCTACTTTGATACCCAGATTACGAGCTGATGCCGAACCTTCGTTTGCTTGATAGAGATAGCGAATTTTATCTTCGTAAGGTTGTAATTGATCGTGAGTATCATCTGTTGAACCATCATCAATCACGATAATTTCATAGTTGCTATAACTTTGCTTGAGGATGCTTTTAATCGCAGTATTAATATATTTTGAACCGTTATAAACTGGGACGATAATGCTGATTAAGGGAGATTTGGTAGTTGATAAAGGTGTTGCTAGATGATTACCTTGCTCTAGGTCAAAGTTAGAAAGTTCTAGGTCTTGTAAAATGTCAGCTACTGTATTCATTGTTTTGAGGAGGTGTATACAATTTAAAATTTAAAACTAGCTGTAGGCTCAATAAAAGTTAAATAACTGTAAAATACTAAGCTTGTAAAGCTTTCAATTTAGATTTTACTTCAGAGTTATCTGGGTTTATTTGCAAAGCAATTTTATAAAAAGAAAGTGCTAATTTTTTTTGTTTTTTAGAGACATAAATTTCTGCTAATTTGACATAATAATCTGGATTATTAGGTTTAATTTCTAAAGCTTTGAAGTATAAAGATTCTTGGTTAGGTTTAACTTTAATTGCCTCCTTATAAAAATTTTCTACTTGTTGACGATCTGCTTCACATCTTCTTCGGAGAACATCAATAAGCTTTTCTTCGGTTTTAGGTAAATCTGGGGTGATTTTTAATGCATTTCGATAGGATCTGACTGCCTCATCCCAATTTTTTAGATTAGTATAAATATTACCTAATTTATGATGCGCCCAATCAAAATTATAATTAAGTTTAATCGAATTATTGATGGCATCTCCTGCTTGCTGCCACTGTTTGAGTTCCATTAAGGCTGAGCCTAATTTATAGTGAGACCAAGAAAAATCTTGCTTTAAAGCGATAGATTTACGGTAAGCATCAACTGCTGCTTGCCATTGCTGAATTTCGAGATACGCTTCTCCTAAATTGTGGTGAAAGAAAAAGTTTTGGGGATCTTTTTTAATAGCTTGCTGATAGAATTTTATGGATTGTTGCCATTTTTTTTGCTTTCTTAAAATTTCCCCCGCTTGATTATAAGCTTCCCAATATGTGGGATTACTTTTAATTGACTTTTGATAGCATTCGTAGGCAAAATCCCAATTCTCTTCTTTTTCTGCCGCTATACCCATATCAAAATATAGTTTGCTTTCCTCAGGTTGATAATTATCATGATTAACTTCTCGATAGTTATCATTAGAAGCAGAGATAGATTGTTCTTGGCGTTCTGTTTGGTCTATTTGATTTCTTTGGGGTGGCTGTGATGATAATTGGGAAGAAGCTTGATTTAATGCTTGAGAGTTTGATTCTCCAGAATTGAGCAGCTTAACTGGCTCTTGTTTGCCTGTTTCAGTATCGATTAGATTTTGTAATTTATGACGAGCTTCGCTAAAGTTTGGTTTTAGTTGAATTGCATAACGATAACAACCCATTGCTAATTGAGTTTTATGATGTTTGAGCAAAAAATTACCTAACTTCAAGTGTTCTTCTGGAGATATTGCTTCTGGTTGTAAACTATATCCCCGATAAATTAGTTCTGCACCTTCAACAGTTTTGCCAATAATGCCATATACTTTTCCTAACTTAATATAAGCGATCCCTAAGTTAGGGTCTAGTTTAATTGCTTGTTGATAGTATGATCTTGCTTGTTGCCATTGTTGCTGACGAGCAAATAAATTGCCTAAACTGACTCTGATTGCTGAAGAGTTTGGTTCTTTTTTTAGCTGATTTAGATATTGGTTAATGGTGAAGTTAATATTGGATTCTGTTTGGTTGTTGGCGTTAATTTCGCGATTACTTGATGCTGGGGTATTGTGCAGTTTTCCAGGTAGTAAATAATTGGTAGTAACAATTTTGTTATTTGATAGTAATTGCTGAATTTTGGGTTTTTTGCCTGAGGTACTGTCTGAAGAATTTGCTTCAGACTCAGCTGCTTGAAGCCTAATTATTTCTCGATAATAGGTACTTGCTTTTTGCCATTGATTATTTTTTTCTAAAGCTTTGATTAGTTTGAGGTAAGCATCTTTAAAATTTGGCTCTAGTTGCACTGCATGTTCATAGCAGTTGATTGCCAACTCAACTTTACCTTTTTCAAATAAATCATCTGCTAATTGTAGGTGTTGTTGTGAAGTAAAAATTTCTGGTTCTGAATTTAAGGCTCTTAATAAACAATCCAATGCTCTCTCGTCTTCCTCTAGTTTTTCCCAAATTCGAGAAAGATGAAGATATACTTTGGTTAGATTAGGATCAAGGGTTAAAGCTTTTTGATAATAATCAATCGCTTGTTTCCATTGACACTGCTTGGCATAAATACTGCCTACGTTGGCATATACTTCCGCCATCTGGGGTTCTTTGGCTATTGCTTGGGCATAATAGCCCATTGCCTCAGCGAGTCTGCCCATTTGTTGTAGTGAGTTGCCATACACTTTGTATACTTCAGCTAAATCTGGACAGTTTTTCAACGCTTGTTGACAAGCATGAATGCTTTCCTGCCAATGCTGCTGGGCATAATAGGCTTGAGCCTGCTGTAAATAAATTTTGGCTACTTCTTGTTCGGTATTCTCGACGTATGTTTCTGGGACAATTGCTGTCATTCGAGGAAGTACAATTGCGGTACTGGATTGATTCAAGGGAATTTGATGGTGGTTAACTTGATTACTCAGACTATTTTCCATATCAGTATCAGTAATAGCTGTATCGGCGGAGTTTTGCTCTTGAATATTAATTAGTTTTGCCTCAACACAGTACTCGTTGATGATCAAAATCGGCTTTATTCAAGTTCCCTTATTTTTTCAAGCAATAGCAAAAATATGATGGGATACTGTCGATTGGGAATTTAGTTTTACTGTTTGATGGTAATGATTAGTTACTTCATTCAGCCGATTTTCTTGCTCCAATTTAATTCCCTACTAGATCTTGAGATTATGCTCCTCTAAGATGAGAAGTTGGCTATATTGTGTCTGAATTAAACTAAATATATTCCCCAACACAATGCCATAGCTAATTAGCTATTATTAGTATTATTTAGTCTGAACATCATCAGTTTTAACTATCAATACAAATTAGCAATACAAATTAGTTGATTGGGTTTTGTGGATGACTTTTAAATTTATCCTAATATATCTTAAAATTTGCATTTCAAAGATATATTTAAATATTTAAAATGTCAATAGTTACTGCTCTAAGATGCTCAGCATAATTTAAATAATACAATATATTCAAGACTATGTTGGTGTAATTTAGATTACTAATATAAACCTCTTTTTTAAAATATACAACTAAAAAAGCTAAAAAAATATCCCCAAATCAGAGCCGAATTGTCTGAAAATTAAGGGAAAATACTTAGTAATTATTATTCGTCATCTAGCCCTGTGCTTCTCAATTAGAGACCTCAGTTATTTTTCCGCTTGTAGTTGTTACCTTTTGGCAATAATAAGCAGGGCTATGATTGATTTTTTCTAAGTATTTTCACTTGATTAAAATATTTTTAAGAGTAGGGAAAACAATATTCCTGATTATCTCGTTGTTTATCTTGCATAGTTCGAGAAAAAAATCATAACTTTGCACCTCCTAACTCCGAATTTCTTGCCTCACGTTTTTAGTTGCCTAAAGGTTACCCCACAACCGAAACTCCTTCTACAATCACCGAAGGAGTAAAACAAGAACCACTCCAAGTTGAATCGTTACCTAAAGCAATTACCTGTTTCAATATTTGATAGATATTTCCTGCGATCGCTGTATCTTTAATACGACCAATTATTTTGCCATTTTTGACTCGATAACCCAAATCTACATTGACCGAAAAGTCACCGCTGATATCTGCATCATCACCTAAGATTTGATCGACAATAATGCCATTATCCAACTTAGTAATTAACTCTGAGAAAGAATCATTGCCTGAGGTGACTATCAAGTTGACTAAAGAAGGACTAGGATAACTATCTAAACCAGGACGAAAACCGTTTCCTGTAGATTCAAGACCTAATTCTCGGGCAATAGTGCGATCGCTATAAAATTGATTTAAAATTCCCTGAGTAATTAGATTTAAAGTCTTGGTTGGCATTCCTTCGTCATCAAAGGGACAATCGTAGGGTTGGCGATCTGGTTGTTGAGAGAGGCTAATTAATTTTGAGACAACGAGTTCTTGTTGTAGACTGCTCCAAGGAGAAGATTGTTCCCTGACTCTTTTGCCGTTTAAAGCTGACGATACAGTACCCCAGAGTAGAGTTGCCGCATTAGCGGTAAATAGTACTGGTATATTGCCTGTT
>JASJDX010000401.1 GCA_030064975.1 Pleurocapsa sp. MO_192.B19 | reverse complement strand
AAAGATATTACTGATTAGAATCTGTTCATTAAAATCACAAGAATGAGTTTCAACTTCATAATGATCGGGTTCATCTCTAAAAGTATCAAAGGAAAATAATACATTCTCTACCTTAGGATTAGCTGCAATATCTAATATTGTTCCATGGCGAATTAGCATTATGGCAAAGCGATCGCCTTCTTGCATCAAAAAGCTTTGTCTAGGAATATCGAGATATTCTTGAGTTAAGACATAACCTAATTTAGAATTACTCAAAGCGCGGTTAATAGCTTCTTGCAAAAATTCCTGGGAACCAATCTCCAACTGTTCCATTTCTTGGAGACTAAAGATTGCCAATTCTCCTGTATCTCTACCATCGTCATCAAGAAAATCGATATTAACTTTGCCTGAAGAATTGACCTGAAAAATTCCATTATTGAAAAAATCAAAATTAATCATGATTTATTAAATTATTGAATATAAATAGAAAAGGTAAAAAAAACTTTTAAAAGAAGCCTCTCTAAATGCATGACAGCTTAATAAGCCCCACTTTTTGGGCTAAAAATTACTCCAATGGTTTTAAAAATTAATTTCAAGTCATGAAGCAAACTCCAATTTTGTTGATATTGCAAATCCAAATTCAAAACATCCTTAAAATCTTTAATGCTGGAGCGACCGCTAACTTGCCATTCTCCTGTTAGACCTGGCTTGACATCTAAACGTTGTCCGTAGGCTATTTCGTAGCGATCGACTTCTTTTTCAGTAGGTGGTCTAGTACCTACTAAGCTCATTTCTCCTTTGAGAACATTCCAGAATTGAGGAAACTCATCTAAACTGGTCTTTCTGAGAAATTTACCCACTCTGGTAATACGAGGGTCAGATTCATTTTTAAATAAAGGACCTTTAACCTGATTTTTTACTTGATGCTGTAATTCCTCTGCATTAGCTACCATCGAGCGAAACTTCCAAATACGAAACTTCTTGCCCATATGACCACATCGCATTTGACTAAATAAAATTGAACCTGGGTTATCAAGCTGAATAGCGATCGCGATCGGGATAATTAAGATTGCAGTAATACCCAGTCCCACCAAAGCACCACAAATATCGAGTAAACGTTTACTTTTAGAATATATTGAAGGATGAAAAGGGTTTTTTCCCTTAATTGCTCCAACTTTTTTATTAAATGAGACTGCATCTGTTCCAACCTCTGCTTGCCAAATTTGGTCTAATCCAGCCAAGGATAAAATCATGTTTACTTCAGAAGAAAAACTCCAAAAAGCCAAGTTAATGTCGGCACGTTTGATTTCATTGATAATCTGGCATAGTCCTATTAAGCCACTACTATCAAGAAAAGTAGTTTGACCAAAATCAAGCATAATTTTTTCTACAGTCGAACTGGTTTGAGAAATTTGCTGAATTTGCGATTTCAATTCCCTAGCTTCAATAAGCGTAAACTTAGATGGCATTTGAACTAAATAAGCCTTATTAGTAAGAGTTATATCGAAATTCTGAGTAGTAGTAAGTGTCATAATAAATATTATTTAATAAAGTGTTTGATATTAATTTAAATAATCTGATGGTAGCTTTTTAAGCGAATATAGAAATCAAATCGCCAATTAAATTGTCGGTTAGCTCTTCCAAAACTTCCTCAGTATCAAAATATTCTTCTAAGAGAAGACTAGCTTGGGCATAATAATTTGATGGTGATTTTTTTATTTCTACTGCCATAGGATTATTAAGAAAACGTACTAAATCTCCTGGAGATTTGGCAATAGGAATTCCTGACTGACCAAGCTTTTCAGCCAATTCAATCTGATGATCGTCTACGTGTTCTTGAAAGTGCTCACTGCGTGGAACTAAAATAAAAGGCTTAGGATTACCTGCTAATAAATCGATTGTTCCTTCTCCACAATGAGCAATAATCAAACGAGCTTGAGAAACAAAATCTTGAAATTCATCTTGAGGTAATAAAGCATAGTTATTAGCTCCTTTAGGCAAAATATTACAAGAACCATATTGGATGATAATTTCTTCTTGTTTAGGGTCGAGTAAATTTTGCTTAATTAAATTGTCGAGCCATTGCATAAGGCGATTGAAAGGGAATTTTTCTGTACCAACAGTTACTAAAATCATGATTGTAAATCTCCAAATTTATAATCTAAATTATTAAATACGAATTAAATGTGCTTTAGAGTATTTGGCTTCTAGTTCTTCCCATTGAACGTAAAGTTTATCTAAAAAGGGTAAAACTAAACGAGCCGATAGACTTAACTCTTGAACTCTGGTAAATGATTCAATAAAGGCAGTTTTTATTCCCAAAAATTTTGCCAAAATAATAAAAGGAACTGCTACACCTGCACCTGTAGACATTACTAATTGTGGTTTTTCTTCTTGTATAATTTTGTAAGCTAAATATAAATTGCGTAATAGGTTGGGAATATTTCGATTTGTAGGACCATAAGCCCAATAAACTTTTTCTCCATCTAACAATAATTCAGTAGAATTTGTTTTAAACGTTACCCAACAACATTCATGTTTGCGCCAAAATGAATGTAATTTTTGTAAAGCGTTAAAATGACCACCTGTAGAACTAATAAGTAAAATTTTCATGTTTAACTTTTGGTTTATTCTTGATTACTTTTAAGTATCCTATGACGATGTTGAAGATCGTGTTCGTCTATTTGTTTTACTTTGAGAAATTGTGTATTACTTGTGTTTACCTTGAGTAGATAATGGTATGCAAAGTTCACGATGGCTACTTCCTGTAATTTTCACGCTCGGTACTTCAATTTACGACAGAATTAGGCTTGGCGCGAGCGCATAAATTACGACTGATCTTTATTGAGAACAAACGCAGCAATTGAGAATTAACTCCGTTCTATTGCGAAGAATTCATAACTAAATTTTATGCTTTCTGATTGGAAAAGAGTTCAATTTAATGTCCGTAAAATGTTAGCCTTCAGAAGTCATTTACGCATTGGTACAAAATAGGCGTAAGATGAAAGATAACCAGACTTATCTTTCATTATGTACAAAGATGGGCATATAATAAGGCGGAAAGTATTTTCTTCAAATCCCGAGCGCATTCCCCAACTTACCCCAGAGATGGAGTTAAAACTGATTCAAATGTGGCTGCATGGCAAGTCAGGAGCGAGTCGTAGGGCTTATTTAACTGACGTACATCACTTCCTCGATTTTAGTCAAAAGCGACTAGATAACATTGACCTCGCTGATATTCAGAATTGGGATACTTTCTTAGCTCAAAAGTACGCTCCTGCTAGTCGTAAGCGTAAGTTGGCTGCCATCAAATCCCTCTTTAGCTTTGCCCATCAGAATAAGATCTTGGCGGATAATCCTGGTGCTTCCCTCTCCACCCCTAAAACCAAGGATGCGATCGCCGAGAAGATTCTCACGGAAGATGAATGGTCGAGGTTGCTTAACGCCGAACCCAATCGCCAACATCAGTTAATGCTTCAGCTACTCTACGAGTCTCGTGCGAGGGTGTCGGAATTCTGTAGTCTTAAATGGAAAGATCTGCGGGAAAAAGCCGACGGTACGGCTTTAGTGACTCTCTTTGGTAAGGGCAGTAAAACCCGCAAGGTTACGATTACGCCCCATCTCTGGCAAGCTTTAAAAGCCACAAGAACAGAAGAGACTAAGGGAAACGATCCTATTTTTCTCAATCTCAGACATCAAGCTTATTCCACCGTTCAGGTGTGGCGCATAGTAAAAAAGGCAGGTGAAAGGGTAGGTATTTATGGTGTTAGCCCTCACTGGATTCGCCATACAGGGGCAACTCATCAACTACTTAATGGCAGTCCCATTCATCTTCAACAGCAGGAATTAGGTCATGCTGGGTTGGATATCACCAGTCGCTATCTTCACATTTTGCCTGGAGAATACGGTGCGAGATACAGCAAAGTACAGTTGCCTATGCCTAAAAGTTAACTGGAGCAGAAAAGCTACAGGAACTAAAACCGCACCAGAATTTTTGTGTATAGTGTGTATAATAAGAGGATGGACAGCCGTGAAGTAATATCTAGACTAAAACAAGATGGCTGGTTGACATACTCTCTCACGGGATGTGAGAGATTCTCCTCAACTCAACAAATCCTTGAGAGAAGGGAGCTTTTTATCCTGACGACTGCCCACCGCCAGTTTCTTAATTAGCAAAGCACTGTTGTAGTCTCGGTCGATGCTCAATCCACAGCTATCGCATGAGTGCCAACGGTCTGACAGAGTTTTAGTGACTCGATTTAGGCATCGACTACAATGCTGTGATGTTCCTTTTGGATTGATCTTGACTATTCTCGTGCCGTATTTTTGAGCAACTTGTGATAGTATTTCCAGAAAGTTAGCCACACCATTATCGCTCCAAGATTTGTTCATCCCAGAAGATGATGCTTGCCCATTTGGAACAAACACGCCATTTACTTTTTTCGGCTTGTTTCTTCGCTTCATGTTGCGAATTGAAAGCTTCTCAATTGCTAAAACTTGACAACTTGTAGTTAATTTATGAGCTTCAACATAGTGCCAGTGTTTGCGCTGTCTGGCTATCTTCTGATGGAGTCTAGCTATTGCTCGTTGTATGAGTCTTTTCGCCTTCTTACTACGAGTGTTATCTTCTAGCTTCCTTTGAAGTTTAGCCAGTTTTGATTCAGATTTTCTCAAATACTTCTGAGGTAAAGCTCGGTTATTATTTGAGTCTACATATAGTTTTTCAAGCCCAACATCAACCCTAGTTGTATTGGATTCGGTAAGAGTCATATTTAATTCCACTTCAGGAACAGTCTTGTCTTCTACTGAAAGACTTAAATAGTAACCATCCGCTTTTCTAGTAACAGAAGCTGTTTTTAACTTAGACCCAGGTGCAATCTCTCTAGATTTAATGAACTTGAGAACGCCTAGTTTGGGCAGCTTAATTTTGCTACCCATCAAGTTTTTGTCTGAGACGGTCGGATAGGTCAGAGTGCGGTATCTGGCTCGATTTTTAAATCTAGGACGACCGCTTCTATTACCTTTGAAGTCGCCTGTTATGAACCGCTCAAAGGCTAATTTGACTCGCTTGACACAATCTTGCAGAACTTGACTATAGATATCCTTGTACCAAGGTCTTGTTTGCTTTAAGCCAGGTAAACTAGCTGACTGACTATGCCAGTCGGGATTGTCTTTTAGTTCGCCACTGCCTAGTTCGCACCATCGCAGACAGCAATCTCCTTGCGGTACTACCAAGTAAGAACGGTTATACTCCCACCAGTCAAAGCGTTCGCGCAGTAAATGATTATACTGCGCTCTTAGCATATTAAGCCAGCGGTCGATTTCTCGCCGTTGCGCTGTTGTTAAGAGAAGTTTGTACTGGTAAGTTTTCCGCATGGTAGGATTATACCATTAACCGTACAAATATTTTTAAAGTTGAAAACTAAGTATCGCCGTACTCGCAGAGCAGTATTTAATTTAACCGTTCATATAGTATTGGTAACTAAGTACCGACGAAAGGTGATTGATGCTGCTATGAAAACAGAATTAGAAAGAGTATTTAAATCGGTACTGGCATCTTGGGATAGTGAGCTAATTGAGTTTAATTGCGAAGCAGATCACGCTCATTTGCTCGTATCATTTCCACCGCACAAGCTCTTGAGTAGTTTAATAGCCAATTTAAAAGCCACATCATCAAAGACAATGTGGCGCAAGTTTGAACCGAAAGTTTCTAAGTTTTATAGCAAACGGGTTTTTTGGACAGGGGCATATTTCGTTGCAAGCTGCGGAGGGGTTACAATTGATGTGTTGAAGAAATACGTTCAAAACCAAGACTCTCCCAGTTAAACCCTGGCTGGCTTTCATCCCTCACGGGACATGAGGGTCTTCAGCCAGAAGAAAAGATAAGAGTAAACGTTCGTGGCAGTCATCATCAGTACAAGCATCCCATAAAGAAAAACAAAATAACAGTTCCACATCCAAAAAAAGATTTGCCGCTAGGCACGCTCAAAAGCATATTTAAGCAAGCAGGATGGGACTGAAGCGAGGAAACCCGCCGTCGCACGGCGGATGTTCCACTCGCTTCAGTCCCATCCTGCTTGCTTAAATATGCTTTTGAGCGTGCCTAGCGGCAAATCTTTTTTTGGATGTGGAACTGTTATT